>CAVBQD010000010.1:0-26430 GCA_963597385.1 bacterium
ATATTATGAAGTGAACAGAGCCGAGGGACTGTGTATGAATTTGTCGTTTTTAAACGGCGAAATTATGTTTGTTGCTTTGTTCGGAACGGCAAACTATTTTGCCCGTTTGGCGAATTATTTTTACATTTTCCCCGTAATCGCTTTGCCGAGAATGTTTAATTTGGTTAAACCGAATTGGCGTGTGCCTATGAAAGTAGCCGCTGTCGGTTGTTATCTGTTTTATATGTGGTACGGCAATATCTATTCGGGATATGGTTCGTTTGACAATTCGTTTGATAGTATTATGTTAAATGAGTTTAAATGGCTTGTTTAAAAGGGGAATTGTTATGAAAAAAATAAGTATAATCATTCCATGTTATAATGTTGAAAAGTATTTGAATAAATGTCTTGACAGCATAATTAATCAAACATACAGTAATTTGGAAATTATTTGTGTTAATGATGGCTCTACGGATAATACATTAAATATTCTTAATGAATTTAAAGCCAAAGACGATAGAATTGTTGTTATAAATCAAAAAAATAGAGGACTATCTGGAGCAAGAAATACCGGTTTGAAGTATGCGAAAAGTGATTATATAATGTTTGTTGACAGCGATGATTGGCTTGAACATAGTTGTTGTGAAAAGGCAATTACAGTAGCTATGATTAATAATTCTGATTTGGTAGTCTGGAATTATATAAGAGAATATTCTAACAATTCAAAACCTCGTTTAATTCTTGGTAATGAACAACTTATTTTTGAAGGACAAGAATGTAAATATAAAATTTACAGGAGAATTTTTGGACTCTATAAGAATGAGCTTTCTGCACCTGAAACTGTTGACTCATTAGTTACCGCATGGGGCAAATTATATCGTTCAAATTTGATTGCTGAAAATGATACTATGTTTGTTGATATACAGTTAATAGGTACAGAGGATGCTCTTTTTAATGTTTTTGCATTGAAAAACATTAAGTCCGCAGTTTATATTCCCGATTGTTTATATCATTACAGAAAAGATAATCAAAGCTCACTTACTTCGAATTATAAACCTAATTTGTACTCTCAATGGCAATATTTATTTGACTTGATGAGTGAAAACATTGTTGATAATAGTTTAGATAATACATATTTTGAAGCTCTTCAAAACAGAATATGCTTAAGTATTATCGGCTTGGGATTAAATATTGTTGGTGCAGGCAAAGAAGTAAGGAAAGTAAAAGAAATTAAAAAAATTATTTCATCGCCAAGATACAGGAAAGCGTATAGTAATCTTACGCTTAAATATTTTCCTATTCATTGGAAAGTGTTTTTTGCATTTGCTAAATATAATTGGGCATTTGGGGTTTATTTGATGCTACTTGCAATAAAAATGTTGATAGGAAAATAGGGGTACGACAAATGAATGTTGATAAAAAAGTATCTGTTATTATGGGTATTTATAATTGTGCCGATACTCTTGATGAAGCTATCGAATCTATTATTAATCAAACATATACTAATTGGCAAATGATTATTTGTGATGACGGTTCAATAGACAATACATATGAGGTTGCACAGAAATATGTTCGTCGAGATTCCGAAAAGTTTGTTCTTATTAAAAATGAAGTAAATCAAGGGCTGAACAAAACTCTTAATAATTGTCTTGCACTTGCAGACGGTGATTATATCGCTCGTATGGACGGAGACGATATATCTCTTCCGTCACGATTTGAAAAAGAAGTTGAGTTTTTAAATACACATCCGGAATTTGCTATTGTCAGCACGCCTATGATTTATTTTGATGAAACGGGGGATTGGGGAAAAACTCAAAAAGTGATTCCTGTTCCTAACATAAAAGATTTTTGCTATCATACACCTTTTCATTGTCATGCTCCGTGTATGATTAGAAGAGAAGCGTATCTTGAGGTGGGCGGATATACTGTTGACCCAAAGTTATTAAGGTTTGAAGACTGTAATTTATGGTTTAAATTGTACGGAAAAGGATATAGAGGATATAATCTTTCAGAACCGTTATATAAAATGAGGGACGATAAAGAGGCAGCTATAAGGAGAGATACAAAGACAAGAATGAGAGGAGTATATGTATTATACACTGGATTTAAGCTTGTAAAAATGCCTAAAAGATACTATTATGTTTTGCTAATTGAATTTTTTAAATGTTTAGCAATATCGTTAATCCCTAAAAAAGCATATATTTATATTCATAAGACTAAGCAGGGCGTAAAATGAAAAAGAAAATTTTTGTTTTTTCACACGCAATGGAAATCGGCGGAGCGGAGCGGGCGTTGCTCGGTCTGCTTGACAGTATTGATTATTCAAAGTATGAAGTCGATTTGTTCTTGCTCAGACACAGTGGCGAACTTATGTCACTGATACCAAAAAAAGTTAATTTGCTTCCGGAAATACCGCAGTACTGTGCTATAATGAAACCTATGGTTTCGGCGTTTAAAGAGGGACAGTATAAAATTGTTTTCGGCAGACTTTGCGGAAAAATAAAAGCAAAGCGTTATAATGCCAAATTCTCGTTAAATAACAGTGCGGTCGCTATTGAATACAGCCATAAGTACACGATTAGATATTTGCCTAAAATCAATAATAAGCATTATGATGTTGCAATCAGTTTTTTGACGCCGCATTATATTGCAGACCAAAAAATTAACGCAGATAAAAAAATCGCGTGGATACATACGGATTATTCAACAATCAATGTTGATGTTGAGTCGGAACTGAATATGTGGTCGAAGTATGACCGTATTGCATCTATTTCCGACGATGTCACCGTGACTTTTTTGAAAAAATTTCCGTCGCTTAAAAGTAAAATTGTCTTGATGGAAAATGTTTTGTCCAAGGCTTTTATTGATGAGCAAGCCGAAGCGTTTAGTGTAAAAAATGAAATGCCGGACGGCTCTGTTAAGTTGCTTTCAATCGGTCGATTTTGTGAAGCAAAGAATTTTGATAATGTGCCTGAAATCGCAAGTGTTATAAAATCAAAAGGCATAGATTTTAAATGGTATATAATCGGATTCGGTGCCGATGAAAGGCTTATCAAATCAAAAATTGCCGAGTACAAAATGGAAGATACAGTTATTATTCTCGGCAAGAAGGACAATCCTTATCCGTACATTAAAGCGTGCGATGTTTATGTTCAGCCGTCAAGATACGAGGGTAAGGCGGTCACCGTTCGTGAGGCTCAAATGCTCGCAAAACCGGTAATTATAACAAATTATCCAACCGCACACTCTCAACTTCAAGACGGATTTGACGGATTAATTGTGCCTTTGGAAACGGATGAATGCGTTGATGCTATGGTAAAAGCTTTGAATGATAAAAAACTTTTGCAAACTATAGCAGAGAACACAAAAAAAGTTGATTACACAAATAAATCAGAGCTTGAAAAGTTGTATAAAATAATCGGAGAAAACAATGGAACTGACTAAGCAAGACACAAAAATGACCAAGGGCTTGGCAATAATTTTTATGGTATTGTTGCACCTCTTTTGCAGGAAAACAGATTTGCCGTACGAATGTATAAAAACTACCGGGGGGGGTACCTCTCGTATACTATATCGGATTAATCTGTGATTGTTGCGTTGCGATTTATTGCTTTTGCAGCGGATACGCTTTAGGAATAATCAATCAAAAAATATCCGACGCGAAACAGTATTACATAAGCAGATTAAAATCTGTATTTAAGTTGATGATTAATTATTGGGTGGTTTTGGTGCTTTTTTCCGTTGTTGGATTAATCGCTAAAAATGAGGTTATACCAGGCTCTTTGAAATCATTTGTACTTAATGTTTTTTTGATAGAAAAATACAACGGTGCTTGGTGGTTTTTGCTGACTTATATATTGCTGGTTTTGCTTTCAAAGCCTGTTTTTGCATTTGTTGAAAAATTCAACCCTATTATAGTATGTGTACTTTCAGTCGTTGTGTATCTGCCGGCATATGTTCAAAGGTTTAAAACCGTTATTCAAGTTGACAACAGTGCCGTTCAGTGGATTGTCACACAGCTTGCACTGCTCGGAACTTCAATTATGCCGTTCGTTTGGGGTATGCTGTTTTGTAAATATAATGTGTTTACAAAAATAAAAAAGCTTTTGTATAATAAACTTGACAATCGACAGCTCATTATAATAGGATTGTTGTTGACAGCAATCATCGTTGTTGGTCACGGTATTGTTCAGTCGGTAATTATTGCTCCGTTTACAGGATTGATGATTATCATTGCTTTTAATGTTGTTGATAAAGGAAAAGTTTTTAACAGGATTTTTTGCTTCTTTGGAGAACATTCAACAAATATTTGGCTTACACATATGTTCTTTTATTCGGTATTGTTTGAAGATTTCGTTTTTGTTGCAAAATATCCGTTGCCTATTTTTGTATTTATGATTTTGCTGACTTTAGTAAGCTCATATATTATTAATTTTATTTATAAGCCGATTTCTAAGTTGGTTAAGTGAGGTAGCTATGATACCGAAAAAGATTCATTACTGTTGGTTTGGAGGAAACGAAAAACCGAAAAGTGTTCAAAAGTGCATAAACAGCTGGAAAAAGTTTTGTCCCGATTATGAAATCGTTGAATGGAACGAAAGCAATTTTGACATTCATTGTATGCCGTTTGTTGAGCAAGCATACGAAGCAAAAAAATATGCCTTTGTAACCGATGTTGCACGACTTATGCTTGTTTATCAATATGGCGGAATATATATGGACACAGATGTTGAAATTTTAAAGCCGCTTGATGATTTGCTTGAAAATAAGGCATATATGAGCTTTGAAAATGATACAAATATTGCAACGGGTCTTGGCTTTGGCTCTGAAGCAGAATTGCCGTTTTTAAAAGAACATATTGATGTTTATAAAGAGTGGGATTTTATAAACGAAGACGGCACATACAACCAAATAGGGTGTCCCAAGGTCGCAACGGATTTGTTTAAAACAAAAGGGATAATTTTGGACGGAAGTGAGCAAACGGTGTGTGATGTTCATCTTTATCCGGAAGAATATTTCAATCCGTACGACAGCATTACGGGCAGATTGAATAAAACAGATAAGACTTATTCTATCCATTGGTACGATGCAAGCTGGAGCGATAAATCAGCGTTGCAATTAAAGTTTAACCGTTTCGTTCGTAGAGTGATTGGTAAAGATACTGTTGAGAAATTAAAAGGGACTGTGAAATGAAAGCGTTGTGATGAAAAATGAAAAAAGTTCTTTTTGTGATAGAAAGTTTGGGCGGTGGCGGAGCTGAAAAAGTTTTGACTACAATTGTAAAATATTTGGACAAAACAAAATTTGACATTACAGTTCTTCTTGTAACAGAAACAGGTGTATATGTTGATGAAGTAAAAAAATATTGCAAAGTAAAGTCTATGCTTCCAAAATATGAAGATTTAAATAGTGTTTCTGAACGGATAAGATATAAATTGCACTATAAATATATTTATAGTGCAAGCCCTGAAAAAGTTTATTCTAAATATGTAAAAGAAAAATATGATATTGAAATTGCTTTTGTAGAAGGATTTGCAACCAAATTAGTATCGGCATCCAAAAATTCTGAATCGAAGAAACTTGCTTGGGTTCATATAGATATGGTAAAAAATCCCTATGCAGATAAATATTTTAAAAATATAGCAGAAGAAAAAACTGTTTATAACAGATACGATAGGGTAGTTTGTGTTTCAAATTCAGTAAAAGAAGTATTGGATGCTAAGTTTGATTTGAAAAACAAATCGATTGTAATATATAACCCGGTAGACACAAAAGAGATTATAAAAAAATCTGCTGAAAAAATCACTAAGAAAAAAGCTTTAGGTATACAGCTTGTTACTGTCGGTCGTTTGGAAATGCAAAAGGGGTACGACAGATTAATTAAAGCCTTGGGAAAATTGAAACAACAAAATACAGAGCTCAATTTGTGGATTTTAGGCGAAGGCTCTATGAGGGATGAACTCGAGTTGCTGATTAAAGAAAATCATTTGGAAGATAATGTTTCTTTACTCGGATTTCAAGAAAATCCGTACAAATGGATTTCACAAGCAGACGCTTTTGTATGTACATCAAGGGCAGAAGGGTTTAGTTTAGTCATTGCAGAAGCTATTGTGTTAGAAAAGCCGATATTGAGCGTAAACTGTTCCGGACCTAATGAATTGCTTGACTATGGAAAGTATGGGATTTTAGTAGAAAATACAGATTCAGAAATTTTGAATATGTTAGATCAACTCATATGTGACAAAATCAATTTAGATAATTTAACTAAATTATCTAAATTACGAGTTGAATACTTTAATATTAAAAATATAATGCAACAAGTAGAGGAATTGATGAAATAAAATGCATCATAAAATAGTGAGTGTTATTGTACCTGTTTATAATGTTGAAAAATATCTTGACAGGTGTGTAGAGTCTATAGTTAGTCAAACTTACAAAAATTTAGAAATTATATTAATTGACGACGGCTCACCTGATAATTGTCCTAAAATGTGTGATGATTGGGCAAAAAAAGACAGCAGAATTAAGGTTATACATAAAGAAAACGGCGGGGTGTCATCTGCAAGAAATTGTGGGCTTGATGAAGCTAAAGGCGAGTATATTTCGTTTGTTGACTCTGATGATTGGATTGAAGATAGTCATATTGAAAAGATGGTATCATACATTAATGATACGGATTGTGTTATTGCCGGATATACTAAAGAAAATACAACCGGAAAGATTAATTGTTCTTTAAGCTTTGTGAATGTCGATTTGGCTAAAATTGATAAAACCCCAATTGGAGAGGTATTTTGGAATGGTTATATTCATCCATGTTGGAATAAATTGTTCAAAAAAGAAACGCTTAAAAAAAGCAGTATACAATTCCAGGAAGAAATTCACTTAAGTGAAGATTCCTTATTTTGCATTCAATATTTAAAGTGCTGCAAAAAAATGGCTGTAACAGACGAAACAACTTATCATTATTGGATTGATGAGCAGTGTTTGAGTTTATCGAAAAAGATTTATCCTGATATATTTGATATTTGTTCAAAGGTATATTATTTACTAAATGATTTATTAGAACAGGGGCATTGCAATTCTGATTTTAAATATGAAATATTGACAAGAACAATTTATCCGCAAATTTATAATGCTGTATTAAAGATATTACTTAATACCTCGATGAGCAAAAAAGAAAAAAGGCATTTGTTGGAAACAATGGAGAAAAATGCATGTTGTAAAAATGTGCTAATACAAGCAGAAAAAATGTTAGACAATAAAATAGAAAAATTCACTTTAAAGTTGTTGTTAAATAGGAAATATCTATTATTGGAGGGAATGTGGAATTGTCTCAAAAAAAAATCGCGATAGTTACTCATCAAATGATTACCGGCGGAATAGAAAAATCTTTGATAGAACTTTGTAAAGCATTGCAAAAAAAAAATGCTCAAATTACGCTGTATTTAGAAGTTAATGGGGGAGAATTGTACGATTCGATTCCTAAAGGAATTAAAATAATTCCCGTTTTTGATAACTATAATAGTGGTATGAATCATGTGTTAGGTTCCTTCTTACTTCAAGGAAAAATCCGTAAAGCTACCGCGTTGATGAAGTCTTATATTATAAATAGATTGAAATTAAACCCTGTAAAAGGATGGTTGGAAACTATAAAATATCTTGATAATAATCAAGAACAATATGATTATGCTTTTGCATACGGTGCTCCAATATCGTTTTCCACATATTATGTTATAAAAAAAATAAATGCGACAAAAAAATATGCTTGGATTCATAACGATCCCCAAAGGTCATCCTTGGATATAAGGAAATATAAAAGAATTTTTAATGAATATGATAAAATCATATGCGTATCAGAAGAACTAAAAACCAGTTTTATAAAATTATTTCCGGAATACACAGCAAGAAGTAGTGTATTCTACAATATTATAGATGAAAGTGACATTAAAACGAAATCAGAAGACATAATAGAAACAGATGATTTTAATGGAACGAAAATATTGACTGTTGGTAGATTGTGTAATGAAAAAGGACAAGACATTATTCCGGAAATAGTAGAAAAATTATTAAACGAAAGATATGATATACGATGGTATTGTGTTGGAGATGGAGAACTATATACAAAAGTAACTGATTTAATAAAAAGAAAGCATTTACAGAATAAAGTAATATTGATTGGTAATAAAATCAATCCCTATCCTTATTTTAAAATGTCAGATATTTATGTGCAACCGTCAAGGCATGAAGGCTTTGGAATTGCTTTAACTGAGGCAAAAATTATGAATTTGCCTATTGTAACAACTGATTTTAAAGGAGCTTGTGAGCAGATTGAAGATGGAAAAACAGGCTTTATTGTTAGATTTGATGTGAATGATATATATATTGCTATAAAAAAAATGTTAGATAATGAAACAATAATAAAAAGTTTTAAAGAGAATTTAAAAAAAGATAAAAAAAAATGTATTTCTAATATAAATGAACTTTTACATTGAAAGAGGAGTAAAATGGGAAAATATATCTTATATTCGCATGCTGGAAGTGAAAATCATGGCTGTGAAGCATTGTTGCGAACGACTGTAATGACCATTAAAGATGTTGAATTTGTATATACAAATGACATATGTGCTGATAAAAAATACGATTTAAATAAAATTGTGGAGTTGCACTCAAGTGTAACAGAACTATTTGATAACAAATTTGAAGAATTTATTTACAAGTTGAAATATCATTTTTGTAAAAGCGACAGATTTTATTATTACCATTTGTATAGAGACTTTATAAAAAACATAGAAAAGGGAAAAACATATATATCTATTGGGGGAGATAATTATTGTTATGGTTTTAGTGAATGGCTCCAAATATTAAACAATGAAATTAATAAACATGGTGGCAATACGGTTTTGTGGGGATGCTCAGTTAACGAGGATGAATTAAACAAATCTGACATAGTAAAAGATTTGGAAAAATATTCATTAATTACCGTAAGAGAAACTATTACATATGATAATCTGAAAAAACGATTAAATAATACAAATATAAAATATGTCCCTGATACAGCGTTCCTATTGCCTAAAATTGAAAAAAAACTTCCAAAAGGTTTTGAAAAAGGTAATACAATAGGATTAAATGTAAGTCCAGTTGCAATAAAAAATGCATGCGTCGGTGAAAAACTCTTAGACTATATTGTTGAAATGGTTGATTATATTATCGATGCAACAACATATCAAATTGCATTAATACCACATGTGGTAATTGATGGAAATGATGACAGGGAAGTTCTTAAAGAAATACAATTAAGATGCAAAGATATATCGAGAACAGTAATGATAGAGGATGATAATTGTATGGTGATAAAGGGATATATTTCTCAATGTAATTTGTTTATTGGTGCAAGAACACATGCAACGATTGCTGCGTATTCATCAATTGTACCTACTATTGTTTTAGGGTATTCAATTAAAGCAAGAGGAATTGCTAAAGACTTATTTGAAACAGAGGAAAAATATGTTTTGCCAGTACAGAAGATACAATCAAGTCAAGAACTAATTGCTGAATTCAAATGGCTTGATGAAAATCAAGAAGAAATAAGGAGGCATCTTTCTAAGTGTATGCCTGAATATAAAAGTAAAATTTGCATGGGTGTTGACTATTTGGAGGAACTTACTGAATGAAACAAAAATCGAGAATAATAGAATCTCAGTATAATTTAATATTCAGTTTGATAAATAATATAGTTCTGACAGTATTGGGATTTGTTACAAGAACCGTTTTTGTGCATTCTTTAGGAAGCAATTATTTAGGCTTAAATGGGCTGTTTACCAATGTCTTATCTCTTCTTTCTCTTGCTGAATTAGGTATAGGGAGTGCTATTACATTTAGTTTGTATAAACCAATTGTTGAAAATGATGATGAAAAAATAAAATCTTTAATGGGGTTCTATAAGCATTCTTATAGAATTGTGGGAGCAATTGTTCTTGTAGTAGGACTTATTTTGACCCCGTTTCTTGAGTATATTGTTAATTTAGATGTTGGAATAGATGTTAATTATAAAGCAATTTATTTGTTGTTTTTGACAAATTCTGTTTTGTCGTATTGGTTTTGGGCATATAGAAGTGTAATAATTTATGCCAATCAGGAAGGGTATATAACAACAAAAATAGAAACAGTTTTTAATATTTTACGTTATGCTTTGCAGTTTTTTGCATTGCTTGCATTTAAAGACTATTATCTATATTTGATATTGCCAATTGTTTTGGGAATAGTAAAAAATATTGTGGTATCAAATATTGCCGGAAAGCGATATCCAATTATAAATGATAAAAATGTAAAGTCATTAAAAAAAGAAGAACGAAATAAAATACTTCAAAATGTTTTTGCTCTGTCGTTATTTAGAATTAGTAGTGTGGTATATAGTGCCACGGATAACATTATTATCTCCAGTTTCCTCGGAACAAGTGTTGTTGGAATTGTTTCAAATTTTACGATGATTATTCAGATGATAACAAGTTACATCAATATGATATTTCAGTCGATGTATGCAAGCGTAGGAAATTTGAATGCTACAGAAAATGCAGAATATAAATTCATAACTTTTAAGCGATTAAATCTTATGAATTTTTGGATTTATTGTTATTCGACTATTTGTTTAGGATGCCTTTTGAACTCCTGCGTTAAATTATGGCTTGGTGCAAAATACTGTCTCCAGGAAAATACTGTTGATTTATTAGCTTTCGTTTTTTTAATTCCAGGTCTTAATAATATCATAAATATTTATAAAGATGCATGCGGACTGTTTAAAGAAGTACAGTTTCGGGCTTTAGCAACTGCTGTTGTAAATATAGTTGCGTCAATAGTTTTGGTTAAATATATCGGAATAAACGGCGTGTATGTAGGAACAATTATTTCATATTTGACAACAATATACATAGTTGATCCGAAAGTGGTGTTTTCAAATGTTTTTAAATTAAAAACAAGTATATATTATAAAGATTTATTTATAAAGATTATTATATTTATTGTATTATTTGTGGCGTGCAAGTTAATAATAGTTCAATTTAATATTAAGAATTGGCTAAGTTTAATTAGTGCTTTCATATTGATTACATTAATTATTAATATTTGTTTGTTATTTATTTATGTTCGTACCGAAGAATTTGCATATTTGAAAAGAGTAGTTTTTGATTTTATTAATAAAATAAAAACAAAAATTTAAAAAATAACTTCTAAATTCATAAATTAAGGAAAGGTGTTTATGAAAGGTATAATTCTTGCAGGGGGCAGCGGAACGAGGCTATACCCGTTGACAATGGTAACATCGAAGCAATTGTTGCCGATTTATGACAAGCCTATGATTTATTATCCGTTGAGCACACTTATGCTTGCCGGAATAAATGATATTCTAATTATTTCCACTCCGAACGATTTGCCGAATTTCGAGCGACTTCTCGGCGACGGAAGTCAATTTGGAGTGAAGCTGTCATACAAAGTTCAGCCCTCTCCGGACGGTATGGTGCTTAACCTTTCGGAAAAAGATAAAAATTGGAAAATGCTTTGATGTTTTGAATGAGTTTTTGACAAACTTCTTACGGCAGATTTGACAGTCTGCCGTGAGGAGTTTTATTTTTTTGAATTATAGACGGATTTCACCTTGCCGGTCTTGTAATTGTGCGACGGTTTTAAAAGTGTTTTTGTGTGGTGGAATGGGTGAAAATTTAAATAAAAGTATATGAAATCGTGAGCTTTTATTTGTAAGTTTTTACAATACTTAATTATTGTCAAATTGTTGACAAATTATAAACATAATGTTAAAATTTAATGTGTATAAATATATAATTTTAAATAATAGAGGTGGTGGAGTTTTGTTTATGAAAACAAATAAAAGCCGTATAGGAATTGTGTGCATTATGCTTACGATTTTTATGGTTATCAACAGCTTCTCCGTGTGTGCGTTTGCCAAGGAATCTTACATTTCCGAGGTTACTCTTGCCACGGGAGCAAATGCAAGAACCAATCTTGAAAAAAGCGGATATTCGGTTATGTTCCAAAGTTTGAATTTGGTTACGGACGATAACAAAAGTTCAATGATATATTTGGGCTACAAAAAAGGCTCAAACGCTATAACCGATTTTATTGTATCGGACAAGAAAGAAAGCTCAATTGCTTCAAACGGTCACACATACAATTTAGTTGCGGATGTTAATTTAAATAACGGCACTTCCGGTTCGGCAATATATCTTTATTGCACGAGTGACAGCACGGCGGGAGAGGGAATCACCTCACTTGATACGGTGTCGGGCTTTACAAGCGAGGACAGCGTTGTTTCGCTCAGAAATGACGGTTCGTCACCGGTTCGTACGGATGACGGCAAGCTTGCCAATCTTGACAAGGGTATCAGCAACAGCGAACTTTATCTTTTGATGTACAGAGACGCGAGTGTTAAGCAGTACATTTCAAATGTGTGTATGGTTACGGCAAGCACAAAAGCCAAGGCACTTAATTCGGCGGCATCAAAAGGCTGTGATTACTATTTGGATAACGACATATCCGACAGTAACAATAATGTAACATACATTGCTTACCAAAGAACGGCAGACCAAACGCAAGCCGTTACCGAACTCGCTATCGACGGCGATGATGTAAAACTCAGCCGAGACGGCAAGTCGGGTGCGTACTTGCTTGATATTTCAAAAGGCAAGTTGTTTAACGACAGTTTTACTCTCGGCGACTGGGCAGGAGTTTATGCGGCGACAAACAAGTCGATTTCAAAAACATCGTCGGAATATAAATCGTTTGCGAAAAGCAAAGACGAATGCAGTTGCGTTTCGGCGGGCGACAGAAAAATTTACGGTATTTACTTGGGCACTGCCAATGTGAGTGTTCCGGAGGAAACGACGGAAGCGACCACAGAGCAGGAAAGCACGACGGTTGAAGAAGTTACCGATGAATATCTTGATATAGAAAAAGAGGAAACCACTGAGACGACCACCGAGGAGGAGACCGAGGGCGACAAGTCGGGTTCGGTAATCAGCTCGGGTAATGTTAAGGCAATAATTATATTCTTGGTTATTATCGCTTTGATAGTAGTCGGATTATTGATTTATAAGAAGAAAGGTAAGAAGAAAAATGAAGAAAATGATTAAATCTATTGTGGCAATTATTCTTTGTTTTACCTGTATGTTACAGCCGTGCACGGCGTTTTCGGCAACTTTCACAGGCAAGACCTATGTTAAAGAATTGATTTTGAGCTACGGTAAAACAGAAGCTGACGCGAAGTCTTGGCTTCAGGACAGAGGCTATAAGTTTGTTGATGACAACCTCAATTCCGGTGCCGACGACACATTCTCTACAAAGAGAGCTGTTTACCTTGGTTATAAAACAACTTCAAAGGCAAATGAAGCTATTACCGATATGAAGGTAATGAATATGAACGGTGGATACAGCGTTCAGGATTATCAAATGCTTATTGAGCAACAAAAGGCTGATGTTAGGGAATTTGTTAACAACTTTATTGTTGCACTTAATGAATTCAGAGAAAATTACAAAAACGGTCAACAGCGTGCTCTTACCGCTTTTGAAGTGCTCAACCATATGTACGATAACGATACAGAGGAATATTTGGGCGACTTGTTTATTCAAAAGGTTAAGGAAGAATATACGGACGACGAATTTGCGGCTCTTTCAAAGAAAGAACAAAGCAAGGTTGCCGATTTGACAACAATTCTTATGCAGGGCAACAGCACATCTGTTCTTGTTATGGAGCAGGCAATCGCTCTTGCTTCTGACGATAACGACAAAACTTGGATTGACAGATACCAAAAGGCAAAGACTTACGATGAAATGGTTGACGACCTTATGGAAAGCGACAACCTCACAGTCAGCCAAGCCGCTAAAAAACTTGCGTCGGAATACGATGTTGACGCAAAGACACTCGCTTCAAAGTTTGAAGACTATGCAACCTACCTTAAAAACTACACGGACGCAGGAGTTTCTTTTGACAACACTCAGGAAGAAATTGAAGCTTACGCAAAAGAACACGAAGATTTTGATTTGTCTAACTGGCTTACAGTCGGCACTCAGTACAATTTGTTAGAAACATTGGTAGTTGACGATGTGTCACTTCTCGATTTGGTAACAAGCGATGAATACGATGTTGAGGGCGAAGACGCATATTTGCTTTATCCTTTGGTTGCTTCATTGACAAAGGGTCAAAGAATCGGTCTCGGCTTCATCACAATGAGCCAGATAGTTTCTATGGGTATCAATGACGATAAGTCGATTGCGGAAGCCGCAAAGAGTATTGATATTGATTCGGAAAAGTATTATGTATCGATTTATTCGGGTATGGACCGTTCAATCTTTTCTGAAAATGTTGCTCTCACGGGCGACGCATATGCACTTCAAAACTCATCAAGCAAAGTTGCTGTTCAAAACTGGACAGGATTCATTTCAAGCTCAACAAAGCTTTTGTATGTTTTGACCGGTATCAGTATGGCGGCAACAATTGCCAGCTGGACTGCCAGAAGTCGTATCTTTTTGAACAATAAAATGAATGTAGCAAATTTGGCTGAAGCCGATTTTGAGTCGACTCAAGCGGCAATAGCGGAGGCTGTTTCCGAATCTGCGGATAAATTTGACGATGCTGCGAGTGTTGTTAGCGATACATTGGAAAGCAGCTTTTCTTCCGAAAGCGGCAGTTTTATACTTGAAGAAACCGGTAAAAAAGGTGCTCAGGTTGCAAAAGATTCAGTACAAGTCGCTGAGAAAATTGCTGATGCGGGCGATGATGTAGCAAATTCAGTTAAAAACAAAATGGCAGACTCGGTTGACGATATTGCAAATACTCAAAAAACATTGAAAGGTGAAAACCTCACCAGCAGATCGGCTGACGCAGTAAAAGCCAACGCTTCATTGCAAAAATGGATGTTCGGTATATCCGTTGCAGTTTCATGTATTATGATCGGCTTGATGGTAGCTTCACTTTGGAGCACATATCAGGACTTGAAGAAATACTACAACACAGAGTTCACTCCTATCCCTATGCATATGGTAAATCAGGGCGTGAACGACAAGGACGAAAAGGTGTACACATATTACACAGCCGTTAAGTGTAACAGAGAAGAAGCACAGATGGTGACAGACAACACCAAGATTCTTGAAGATTTCGGCGACCTCAACGGTGATGTCGGCAGACAGTGGGTTGCACTTTACACAACAAAGGACAGTTCGGCAGGCGACCCGATTACAACCGATTTTGATGTTCAGTACGGCAAGAGCGATGTGCCGGACGATTCCACACCTCTTTCGATGTTCTGTGAAAGCACGGCTCAAAACCTTACAAACAAAAAAGCGGGTTATACATATGCAGACTCCGAAAAGGGCATTTACCTTTTCTACGATGTTGACAGCAATGCGTACGCAGGCAGTGTGTTCTCAAGCGGAACATATGCAATTATCGCAGGTGCTTCAATGATAGTGGTTGCCGCAATTTCAGGTTTGGTTTGCAAGGCAATTAAAAAGAAAAAAGCAAAGAGCGGCAAGGGGGAGAATGCTAATGCGTAAAAAATCACTAAGTGCAATTATCAGTGTGATTTTGGCTGTTGTCCTCTGCGTCACAACTTGCACAAGCGTTTTTGCCGCAACAAGCAAAGAATCATACATTTCGGATTTGGTTCTTTGCTCGGCAAAGTCAGCCGAAGCGGCTGAAAAGAAGCTCAAGGAACAGGGCTACAAACTGATGTCGGACGAGAATTTGAACGATAGTCTTACGGACGGCGGAATGTACTTGGGTTACAAGTCAACTACAAACAGAAACGAAGCTGTTACCGACATTTCGGCTATGAATATGAACGGTAAGTACAGCTACACCGATTACGAAAATCTTCTTAACAGTTTAAAAGAGAGCGTAACGACAACAGTCAACGGCTTGATTCCGATGATTACCGCTTACAGAACAAATTACAAAGCGGGCAGAGCAATCGCCGTTTCCGTCCACGACACGCTCAACAAGTTTTATGAGGACGATTCAAAAACCTATATGGGCGATTTCCTCCTCAACTGCGACTTGAAAGACACGACGGATATAATCAAGGTGTTTATGCAGGGTTATTCGGCATTTATTGTTGATATTCAGCAACTCTTGTTCACGGCGGGTGAAAACTCGAACGATAGAAAATGGATTGAAAAAATGGCAGATTCAAGCGACGATTTCCTTTTGGATTTGTACATTAATTCGTATCCTACTCCGAACAAGGCATATCAGGCTTTGGCGGCAGATTACGGCACTTCGGCAGACAACATTCGTCTTTCATGGAATGTGTTTTACGAAAATCTTAAAAGCACAAAGGAAAAGTATTTCACCGAAAGCAACGGCGAGCTTAAATTCAACGAAGACGCTATGAACGAAATTTTTGACAGCGTTGACACGGATAAGTTTAACTTGGACGACAACTCAACAACGGACGACGCTATTGAAGCAATGACGACAAGTATTGACGGTCAGGAAGCAAGCAATGATTTTATTGACAGCGTGCTCCTTTCGTATCTTAACGAATTGAAATACGGCGACGGTACAATGCTCGACTTCTTTATGCGTGACGAAAGTGAAGTTGATGATTTTGAGCTTTACAATCTTGCATACTTTATGGGTAAAAAGCTTTGTGCTCAGTCGGCAAATGTCGGAATTCAGCAGGTCGTATCCCGTTTAACCGTTAACGGTGACGACGCTCAGGAAAGCGATTATGAAAGTATTGAAGAGTCGCTTTCAGACTACGAAAAAGTTTCGATTTACGAGGGCGTAGACAGAACACTTTTTGAAAACGGCGTTGCTTTGACAAGTGCAACAACAAGCAAAAATGTTTCAAGCGGAAAGAGCTGGTCGGAAGGACTGTTCAACAGAATTTTCCAACCGCAAAAAGCCGGCGAATACAAGTGGTACGACTTCTTGGCATTTTATGTTATGCCGACAGTTATTTCGGCTACATGCTACGGCACGGTTGTCGGTATTTCAAGCATTTTGGAAAAATCGTTGCGTCAACAGTTATACGGCAAAGCGGAGAAAAAATTTATAGACGGTTGTATGGAAGTAAACAGAGAGTCAATAGCAATTGGTAAGGCACCTGTTTTCAACGAAATTAAATTTAATCCGCATTTATATGCGACAGACTCAAGGGCAATATCAAGGTCGTCACGAGCAATTTTCGGTAAGGGTACATTGGTTGACGGCTCAACAAAGAGCGGCGGTCAACTCATTTCGGGACTCAGAACATTCTTCTTTGCGGTAACGGTTATTTTGACCCTTGTTTCAATCGGTATGGCACTTTACACACTGTTTTCGGAAAACGAAGCACAAACGGCAAAGTACACCACGATACCGAACCATATTGTTGACACGGTGACTACGGACAACGGCGACGATTACATTGCATATAACTATGTGCCGAATCTTTCCGGCAACGCCGGTGATTTGAACAACTTTGTAGGCACGGTGGGCTGGCTCACTCTTTACTACACAAAGGACAGCACGCTCGGCGAGCCGATTACGACGGATATGAAAATTGTCAAAGGCTCAACAAAGACGCCTATTGATTACGAGGGCATAAACCTCTTTGGCGAGGACGCGGCTCTTAACTTCACTTCAAAAGATTACACGGGTGCTAAGGATTCCGCAGACGGAACTTACATTTATTTCAACCGTGGCGAAGTGATTACAACGGGTTCTGTTTTCTCAAGCGGAAATATGGCGATTTCAATCGGTGTGGGTGCCGTTATCGGTATCGCGGTTGATATGCTTTTCCAAAAGATGAAAGAAAAGAGAAAGAAGACAGCGACAAAGCAACAGTAAGTTACTATATAATAGTTATAATATAGGGTATGGTGTTAAAATGAAAAATAAAAAATTTTTCAGTGCTTTGATAAGTGTGATTTTGGTTGTTGCAATTTGTGTAACAACCTGCACAAGTGCTTTTGCCGCAACAAGCAAGGAATCGTACATTTCGGATTTGATTCTTTGTATGGCAAAATCTGCCGACGAGGCGGAAACAAAGCTCAAGGCACAGGGGTATAAGCTTATGTCGGAAGACAATCTGAACGACAGTTTGTCCGACGGCGGAATGTATTTGGGCTACAAATCAACTCCTAACAGAAAAGAAGCTATTACCGGCATTTCGGCTATGAATATGAACGGTAAGTATAGCTATACGGATTACGAAAATCTTCTCAACAGTATTAAGGAGAATGTAACGGCAACGGTCAACGGTTTGGTTCCGATGATTACCGCTTACAGAACCAACTACAACGACGGCAAGGCAATTGCACTTTCCGTTCACGACACGCTCAACAAGTTTTATGAGGACGATTCAAAAACCTATATGGGCGATTTCCTCCTCAACTGCGATTTGAAAGATGTAACCGACTTGACAAAGGTGTTTATGCAGGCATATTCACCGTTCATTGTCAACATTCAACAGCTTTTGTTCATCGCAGGTGAAAGCTCAAACGACAAAAAGTGGATTGAAAAAATGGCTGAGTCGGACGAGGATTTCCTTTTAGATTTGTATATGGATTCTTATCCAACTCCAAACAAGGCGTACCGGGCTATGGCGGCTGATTACGGCAACTCGGCAGACAGTATTCGTCTTACTTGGAACTCGTTTTATCAAAACCTCAGCGATATTAAAACAAAGTACTTCACAGAGGAAAACGGCAAGCTCACATTTAATTCAGAAGCAATAACGGAGCAGATTGAAGACGCTCCGACTTCTGAAGATGTGACGGAAGGCATTTCAGAAGAGGCACTCAGTGAAGTGCTCGAGAAGAATATCGAGGTTCAGTCGGCAACCAACGATTATTCGGACGCCGTTCTTATTGAATATCTCAACAGCGTTGAATACGCCGGCGGCACAATGCTCGACTTCTTTATGCGTGACGAGAGCGAAGTTGACGATACGGAGCTTTACTCACTTGCATACTTTATGGGTAAGAAACTTTGTGCACAGATTACAAATGTCAGTCTTCAGCAGGTTATCTCGCGTGTGATTGTTGACGGTGAGGACTCCAAAAAGGACGACTTTGCCGAAGTGAGCGAACTCCTCTCAAGTATTGACAATGTTTCGATTTACGAGGGCGTAGACAGAAGCCTTTTTGACGACGGCGTCGCTTTGACAAGTGCAACAACGGAAAAGTATGTTTCAAGCGGCAAGAGCTGGTCGGAGGATTTGTTTGACAGAATTTTCCAACCGGGAAAAGCCGGCGATTATAAGTGGTACGACTTCTTGGCATTTTATGTTATGCCTGTGATTGTTTCGGCAGGAATATATGTCGGAATAACTGCGTTTGTATCAAAATTTGAGTCCATAATCGGACTCGGAACAGAATCAATGCAAACTATGGTGGTACGCTATCATGCCGAGTCGGTTAAAGTTTCTAATATAGTATTTGAAAACATTGTAATTTCAGAAACTTATACCGAAACAATGACAAAAACAGCTACTTCAAAACTTGCCAATATGACTTACGGCAAAGGTTCGTCAATTGCCTCTTCAACGGGCGGTAAGGTTATATTGGGCGTAAGAGCGTTCTTCCTTGCGGTAGCGGTTGTTTTCACACTCATTTCAATGGGTATGGCAATTTACACATTGTTTGCGGAAAACGAACCGCAGACGGCAAAGTATTCGTCAATTCCGAACCACATTGTTGATACTGTCAGCACGGACAACGGCGACGACTATATTGCATATAACTATGTGCCGAACCTTTCGGGCAACGCCGGCGATTTGAACAACTTTGTCGGTGTGGCAGGTTGGCTCACTCTTTACTACACAAAGGACCAATCCGTGGGTGAACCGATTACAACGGATATGAAAATTGTTAAGGGGTCAAGCAATTCTCCGCTTGATTACGACTGCGTAAGTCTTTTCGGCGAAGAGTCGGCTATTAACCTCACTTCAAAGGATTACACGGGTA
Source organism: bacterium (assembly GCA_963597385.1). GTDB lineage: Bacteria > Bacillota > Clostridia > Oscillospirales > Acutalibacteraceae > Eubacterium_R. The sequence continues at coordinate 19,939 of CAVBQD010000010.1, forward strand.
AAAAGGATTCCGCAAACGGAACATATATTTACTTCACCAGGGGAGAAGCTTTGGCAGTCGGTTCCGTATTCTCAAGCGGAAATTTGGCAATCGCCATCGGCGTGGGTGCCATTATGGGCATTGCCGTTGATGTGCTTTTCCAAAAGATAAAGAATAAAAACAAAGGCAAAAAGAAACAAAACGCTTAACGGTGCTAACCGCATAAGCTTCACGGAGGAAAAAGAATGAAGAAAGTTTTCAGTGCATTAATTAGTATAGTGCTGGCGGTTACTCTCTGTGTGACTACCTGCACAAATGCCTTTGCGGCTTCGTTTAGTGGTAAAAAATATGTTAAGGAAATGATTATCAGCTACGGTAACACGGAAGAAAAAGCCAAAAATTGGCTTACCAATAGCGGTTATGAAGTTCTTGATTACAATCTCAACGAGGGTGCAGACAGCACATTTTCAACAAAAAAAGCAGTTTACATCGGTTACAAAACAACCGACAACGCTGACGAAGCTATAACCGATATGAAGCTTATGAATATGAAGGGCGGTTACAGTGTAGATGACTACCAGATGCTCTTAAGCGAGCAGAAAGAGGGCATTCAGCTGTTTCTTAGCAATTTTAAGGTGGCTGTGCAGGAGTACAGAACCAATTACAAGGCTGGGCTGGAGCGTGCCGTTGCCGCCCATGATCTGCTGAATCTGATGTATGACGACGATACCAAGCAGAATGTGGGCGATCTGTTGCTGAATAAGATCAAAGAAGAATATACAGACGACCAATACAACTCACTGTCCGGCACGGAAAAGGCAAAAACCGCCAATATGACCACCATCCTTATGCAGGGCAACAGCAATGCAGTGTTGGCCATTGAGCAGATTATTGCCATGGCCACGGATGCAAGCGACACCCCTTGGATCACACGGTACCAGACGGCCAAAACCTATGACGAGATGATAGATGAACTGATGGACAAGGACGACCTGACCGTTAAGGAAGCCCAAAAGCAGCTGGCTGCGGAATACGATGAGGACGCAAAAATAATCGCAGGCAATATAGACGACTACCAGTCTTATCTAGAAAACTATATCAATGCGGAAGTAAATCTGTCCAGCTCCCAGGATGATCTGAACGCTTACTTTGAAGCCAGCCTGGAGAGCGATCCGCTGTTTGATGCATCGGAATGGGTTTCCAAAGGCACCCAGTATGAGCTGTTGAAAGCATTGGAGAATGATGATATTTCTCTTTATGACCTGTTCTTTGACACGGACTATGATGTACAGAATGAGGGTAGAACCCTGCTGTACCCGCTGGTTTCTGTTTTGACCAAGGGGCAGCGGGCCTGCCTGAGCTTTTTGCCGCTGACGCAGTTGGTGATGCTTGGTATTAACAACGACAAGACCATTGCCTCTGCAATGGAAAAAATGCAACTCACCAGTGCAGAAGTTTTGAAGAACACTTCGGTTTATGAGGGCATTGACCGCACAATGTTTAACAGCAATGTGGCCATGACCAGCGAGGCTATCCGTTTGCGTAACGCCACCGGCAAAAATGCAATGGAGAGCTTGACGGATTCGATTACCACCACTTCGCTTATTTTGTACGGCGCCGTTGCCGTTTCTGCTTTGGCAACCGGATTTTCCTGGTGGATGAGCAAGTACCTGCCCAAGATTGTGCCTGAACTGGAAAAACAGGCCGATAAAGCTGCGACATTGGCTTCTGCTTCAAAAAGCGTTTCAAGAGATATAAAGAACACCAATCCGGAGCGGTATAAATCGCTGATGTCGGATTATAGGCTCAACAAAAATAGAAGCAGTGCACTTTACAGCCGCATGCAGACTGCTGACACCTTCTCCAAGGTTTTTTGGTACGCAGGCATTGCCATGACTTGCATTACCATTGTACTGGTTGGGGTTTCCATTTGGCATACCTACCAGGATTTGAAAGAATATTACAACGCAGAGTTTACCCCTATTCCCGCCCGTATGGTGAGCCAGGGGGTTAACGATCAGGACGAAAAGACCTATACCTATTACAAAGTGGTTCGCTGTAACCGTGAGGAGCTCACGCTGAACGACAAGGTTAAGCTGCTGAAGGACAACGGCGATCTGAACGGCGATGAGGGCCGCCAGTGGGTGGCACTGTATACCACAAAGGACGCGGCTGCCGGCGATCCCATTACGGCGGACTTTAAGGTGCAGTATAACAATACCAATGTGCCTGATGACCGCACGCCCCTGTCCATGTTTGGCGAGAGCACGGTACAGAACCTGACAAACAAAAAAGCCGGCTACACATATGCCGACTCAAAGAACGGTATTTATCTTTTCTACGGCACGGACGAGAGTGCATTTGCCGGCAGTGCAATTTCTAACGGAGTGTATGCATTCATCGGCGGCGGTGTTGTAATCATTGTAGCCGCTGTGGCATTTTATCTCGGCACGGTTACCGAAAAGAAAAAAGGAAAGAAACAAAACGCTTAACGGTGCTGACCGCATAAGCCCGACGGAGGAAAAGGAATGAAGAAATTTTGGAGTGCTTTGATTAGTATAGTGCTGGCGGTATCACTTTGTGTTACCACCTGCACGAGTGCCTTTGCGGCTTCGTTTAGTGGTAAAAAGTATGTTAAGGAAATGATTATAAGCTACGGTAACACGGCAGACGAGGCTAAAAAATGGCTTACCGATAACGATTATGAAGTTCTTGATTACAATCTCAACGAGGGTGCAGATAACACATTTTCAACAAAAAGAGCAGTTTACATCGGTTACAAAACAACCAACGACGCTGACGAAGCTATAACCGATATGAAGCTTATGAATATGAAGGGCGGTTACAGTGTTCAGGATTATCAAATGCTTCTTGACGAGCAAAAAAGCAATATCAGGGCATTTTTTAACAACTTTAAGGTTGCCGTTAAGGAATACAGAGAGAATTATAATGCAAATCAGGAGCGTGCAATTGCGGCTCACGATTTGCTCAATATGATGTATGACGATGACACGAAGCAAAATCTCGGCGACCTATTGCTTAACAAAACAAAAGAGGAGTATACGGACGAGGAATACAATGCTTTGTCTGACGACGAAAAGGCAAAAGTTGCCGATATGACTACTATTCTTATGCAGGCAAACGGCAATGCTGTGTTGGCGATGGAGCAAGTTATTGCTCTTGCAACGGACGACAGCGACACGCTTTGGCTGACAAGATACCAAGACGCAAAGACATATGACGATATGATTGATGACGCCATTAATAATGACGATCTTACATTAAAACAGGCGACCAAGCAACTTTCCGCTGAATATGACGGCGACGCAAAGAAAATCGCAGAGTCTCTTGTTGAATACAAATCTTATCTTGAAAATTATACAAATACCGATATAACTCTTTACAGCACGGAAGATGAGCTTGAAGCGTACCAAAAGGCACACGAGGACTTTGACTATTCCGTTTGGTTTACGGCGGGAACTCAGTACGAGCTTACAAAATCGTTGGTGAACGATGAAGTTTCGCTTTATGATTTGATTTACAGCGATGAGTACGATGTGGAAAATGCAGACAGATATATGCTTTATCCGCTTGTATCGGTGCTCACCGAAGGTCAAAGAGCCTGTCTTGACTTTTTGCCGATGCAACAGCTTATGTCAATCGGTTTGAATAATGACGAAACGGTTAAATCGGCTATGGATAAAATCGGCAAAGCAGTTTCAAAAGAAGAGGGTACTTACTCTGTTTACGAGGGTATCGACCGTTCATTCTTTGACGGTGATGTTGCTTTGACGGGCGAGGCGTACACGCTTCAAAATTCATCGGGCAAAAACCCAACGGAAAAGTGGACGGATAACATTTCCACATTGTCGCTCGTCTTCTATTGTGCTTTCGGTGTTTCGGCTCTTGCAACGCTTGCCACATTTTCTGTGAGCGGTTATTACAGTCATTTATCAAAAAACTTGAAGAACGCTTCAAATGATCTTTTTGATAAAGGTAATTTAAAATTGAAAGAGTCTTACGAATTGATTGAAGGTGAAAAAGCCGAGGCTCTCGAAAAAGAAGCATATGACCTTCAATATAAATCTTATCAAGTCAAAACTTCTTCAAAAAGTGCTGCTGCTATGTCAAAAGTGCTTTTCACAGCCGGAATAATCATATCGTGCGTTACAATTGTGCTTATGCTCGTTTCGCTTTGGAGAGTTTACGAAGATGTAAAAGCATACTACAACACCGAATTCACTGCGATTCCGTCCCATATGGTCAACCAGGGCGTTAATGAAAATGACGAAAAGGTGTTTACATATTACTCGGCTGTTAAGTGTAACCGAGTGGAACAGGGAATGGTGACGGACAACAATAAGCTCCTCAATGATTTGGGCGACCTCAACGGCGATGTCGGCAGGCAGTGGCTGGCACTGTACACCACCAAGGATAAAGCCGCAGGCGACCCGATAACAACAAATTTTGTTGTTCAGTACAAAAACACGAATATACCCGACGACCGCAGTCCGCTTTCGATTTTCTGCGAGAGCGTTGCACAAAATCTTACAAACGAAAAATCGGGATATACATATAACGATTCAATGGGCGGTATCTACCTTTTCTACGGTATGGATGAGAATGCTTTTGCCGGCAGTGCAATTTCAACAGGAATTTATGCACTCATCGGCGGTGTGACAACAGTTGTTGTTGCGGTTGCATCATTCTTTGCAGGTAGAACAGTTGAGAGAAAAAAGAAGAAGGAGAACGCCAATGCTTAAAAAAATATTCAGTACAATTATCAGTGTAGTGCTTGCGATTACTCTTTGTGTAACCACTTGCACAAGTGCGTTTGCCGCAACATTCAACGGCAAAAAGTATGTTAAAGAAATGATTATCAGCTACGGCAACACGGAAGAAGAAGCCAAAAAGTGGCTCACCGACAATGACTATGAGGTAATCGACAACAACCTCAATGACGGTGCGGACAATTTGATTTCAACAAAAAGAGCCGTTTATGTAGGTTACAAAACGACTGACAATGCCGACGAAGCCATCACAGATATGAAGCTTATGAATATGAAGGGCGGCTACAGCGTTCAGGATTACCAGTTACTTCTTGAAGAGCAAAAGGCGAATATCAAGCAGTTCTTCAGCGACTTTAAGGTTGCTATTGAAGAATACAGAACCAACTACGCCGCAAAGCAGGAGCGTGCGGTTATGGCTCACGATACGCTCAATATGTTTTATGATGACGATACAAAGCAAAACCTCGGCGACCTTCTTATTAACAAGGTTAGAGAAGAGTACACCGACGAAGAGTACGAAGCTTTGAGCGATGACGAAAAGGCAAAGGTTGCCGATATGACAACCATCATTATGCAGGGTAACAGCGACGCTGTTCTTGCAATGGAACAGCTCCTTGCAATAGCTGCCGACAACAGCGAAACACCTTGGGCAAACAGATATCAGGAAGCAAAAACTTACGATGATATGATTGACGAACTTATGGATAAGGAAAACCTTACCGTAAATGTTGCCACAAAGAAACTTGCAACCGAGTATGACCAGGACGCAAAAACAATTGCGGGCTTGCTTGAAAGCTACAAGGATTATCTCGGTGTGTACACTAATTCGGACATTACGCTTACAAGTTCGGAAGAAGAAATTGAAGCTTATGCAAAGGAAAATGAGGATTTTGACCGAACAACTTGGTTTGCCGCAGGCACACAGTACGAAGTTATCAATGCACTTGAAAATGACGATGTTACACTTTACGATTTGATTTTCAGCGATGAGTTTGATGTTGCAAATGCCGACAGATATATGCTTTATCCGCTTGTTTCTGTTCTCAGCGACGGTCAAAGAGCTTGTCTTGAGTACATTTCAATGTCTCAACTTGTTGCACTCGGTATCAATGATGACGCAACGGTAAAAGCCGGCATTAAGTCATTTGACATCACTTCAATTGACAGCTTGCAAAACACATCGATTTATGACGGAGTTGACCGCACAGTGTTCGGTGCCGATGTTGCTCTTACCGGTGATGCGTACAAACTTCAAACTTCAACGGGTACCGACCCGGCACAGGAATGGACGGGTGGTATTACAGGAAACACTCTTATGTTGTGGTGCATTACACTTTCTGTGGCGTCAACATTAAGCCTTTGTTGGAACGGAAGTTCATATATGAAGAGTCTTTCGGACGACTTTATGAGTCAAGCCGAAGTGATAAACAACAAAATGGAAGCTATGCAAAAGGCGATGAAAAGCTCGGAAGATGACTTCGTTGAATTGGCAGATAAATATGTAATAGGTTCAAATAACGAAGAATATGCGGCGTTGGAAAGAAAATATCAACAAGCGATAGACGATGCAACAGCTATAGATTCATCAGGTCTTTCAAAATTCTTTAAAATTGCAAGCGTTGCAATGACTTGCGTAACCCTTGCTCTTATGGTTTATTCAATTTGGTGTACATATCAGGATTTGAAATCATACTACAATGCGGAATTCACACCTATTCCGTCA
>CAVBQD010000011.1:0-25344 GCA_963597385.1 bacterium
GATAAGCACGATACAATCGGTATTGACTGCGTTGCAATGTGCGTAAACGATGTTGCGTGCTCGGGTGCAAAGCCGCTTTTCTTTCTTGATTATATCGCTTGCGGAAAAAACTATCCCGAAAAAATCGAACAGATAGTTAAAGGTGTTGCAGACGGTTGCGTTCAATCCGGTTGTGCACTTGTAGGCGGTGAAACCGCAGAACATCCGGGTATGATGCCTGATGAGGAATATGACCTTGCAGGTTTTACCGTTGGTATCGGAGAAAAAGATAAGCTTGTTTCGGGCGAACATCTTAAAGCAGGCGACGCTATTATCGGCGTTGCGTCATCGGGTATTCATTCAAACGGTTTTTCACTCATTCGTAAGGTGTTTAATATTAACAGTGAAACCATCGCCGTTAAGTATGACGAGCTCGGCACTACTCTCGGTGAAACTCTCCTTACCCCTACAAGAATTTATGTAAAGCCTCTCCTTGCCCTTATGGACAGTGTCAGAGTAAACGCTATTTCTCATATCACGGGCGGCGGATTTTACGAAAATGTTCCGAGAATGCTCAACGACAATACTCTTGCTGTTATCGAAAAGGACAAATGCTTTAAACTTCCTATTTTTGACCTTATTCAAAAAACAGGCAACATTCCGGAGCACGATATGTACAATACATTTAATATGGGCACCGGTCTTATGCTTGCCGTTGACTCCGACAAAGCAGACGAGGCAGTAAGAATTCTTAATGCAAACGGTGAACAGGCAACAATCATCGGTGAAATTAAAGACGGTGAAAAGGGAGTAGAAATATGCTGAACATAGCGGTGTTTGTATCCGGCGGCGGAACAAATCTTCAGGCTCTTATTGATGCACAGGACAGGGGAGAAATCAAAAACGGCAAAATCACTTTTGTCCTTGCTTCAAACGAAAATGCCTATGCTCTTGAGCGTGCAAAGAAAGCAGGAATCGAGAGCACGGTTGTAAGTCGAAAGGCATATGTTACAAAGGCGGATTATGACAAGGCTGTGCTTGAGGCTCTTGAGGGCAGAAATATCGACTTGATTGTCCTTGCCGGATTTTTGTCAATTCTCGGTGAAGACCTTGTTAACGAATATAAAAACAGAATTATTAACATTCACCCGAGTTTGATTCCTCTTTTTTGCGGTGACGGATTTTACGGCAAAAAGGTTCATACGGCTGTGCTCGGCAGCGGTATGAAAGTTACGGGGGCAACCGCTCATTTTGTAAACGAGATTACCGACGGCGGTGCAATCATTTTGCAAAAGGCTGTTCCGATTGAGCAGGGCGACAATGAGGATATTCTTCAATACCGTGTTATGCGTCAGGCTGAATGGGAGATTTTGCCGAAAGCCGTGTCGCTTTTCTGCGAGGGCAGAATTAAAATAAACGGAAACAAAACAGAAATTATTTGAGGTTAAATATGAATATTGAATCACTTGCAAAGGAACTTAACACAAACACATATCCGGGACGAGGCATTGTTCTCGGCAAATCAAAAAACGGCAAAAAGGCTGTAATCGCATACTTCATTATGGGTCGTTCCGTTAATTCGCGAAACAGAATTTTTGAGGAGAACGATAGAGGCGGTATTCGTACAAAGGCTTTTGACGAAAGCAAGATGGAAGACCCGAGTCTTATCATCTACAATCCTGTTTTGAAGTTTGAAAATAAAACAATTGTTACAAACGGCGACCAAACAGACACGATTTATGATTGCTTTGCAAACGGCAAGTGCTACATTCACGCACTCCGTTCCCGTGAATTTGAACCGGACGCACCAAATTACACTCCGAGAATTTCGGGCGTTGTTAAGCCGAACGGTGACTATAATATGTCGATTCTCAAATCAAATAACGGAGAACCGCAGTGCGTACGATATTTCTTTGAATATCCGGCAAAGGCAGGTCTGGGCCACTTTATTCATACATATAAGTGTGACGGCAATCCTATTCCGTCATTTGAGGGCGAGCCTACTCCGGTTGCAATCGGCGACGAAAGCATTGATGAATTTACCCAAATGATTTGGAATAATCTTAACGAAGACAACAAAGTTTCGCTTTTCACCCGTTATATCAATCTTGAAACAGGCGAAGAGGAAACAAGAATTATTAACAAAAACAACTGATTATTAATTGCGGAGGATGTTATGAGAGTATTGGTAGTAGGTTCCGGCGGCAGAGAGCACGCCCTGATTAAAAAAATCAAAGAGTCAAGCAAGGTTGATTATATCGCTTGCTGTCCGGGTAACGGCGGCATTTCGTATGATGCGGAATGTTTTGATGTCGGAGCAACGGATATTGACGGCGTGGTTGAACTTGCAAAAAAGATAAAGGCTGATTTTGTTGTTGTGGCTCCCGACGACCCGCTTGTTCTCGGTATGGTTGACGCACTCAACGAGGCAGGTTTTGCAACATTCGGACCAAAGGCAAATGCGGCAATTATCGAAGGCTCAAAGGTTTTCTCAAAAGACCTTATGGAAAAATATAATATCCCTACTGCAGAATACAAGGTGTTCGACAACCCTGCCGATGTAATCGATTATATCAAGGAAAAGAACGAATTTCCTACGGTCATCAAGGCGGACGGTCTTGCTCTCGGCAAAGGTGTAATTATTCCCGAAACACTTGATGAGGCTGTTGCCGGCGTAAAGGAAATTATGGAAGATAAGATTTTCGGCGACTCGGGTAACAATGTTGTTGTTGAAGAATTTCTTACGGGACCGGAGGTTTCGGTTCTTGCATTCACCGACGGCAAGTGTGTAAAACCGATGGTAACATCTATGGACCATAAGCGTGCACTTGACGGTGATAAAGGTCTTAATACCGGCGGTATGGGTACTGTTTCTCCGAATCCGTATTATACCGAAGATATTGCCAAGGAATGTATGGAAAAAATCTTTATCCCTACTATTGAAGCTATGAACAGCGAGGGCAGAACTTTTAAGGGCTGTTTGTATTTCGGCTTGATGCTCACTCCTAAGGGACCAAAGGTAATTGAATACAATTGCCGTTTCGGCGACCCGGAAACGCAGGTTGTTTTGCCACGACTTAAAACGGATATTATCGATATATTTGAAGCAATTAACAACGGCACTCTTGCCGATTTGGATATTGAATGGGACGAACAAGCTTGTGCCTGTGTAATTATGGCGTCGGGCGGTTATCCGAAATCTTATCCAAAGGGAATAGAAATTACCGGACTTACCGACGGTCAGCTTGACGGTGTAATCGTTTACCATGCCGGTACAAAGATTGATAACGGCAAGCTTGTTACAGCAGGCGGCAGAGTTCTCGGTGTTACTGCTCTCGGTACCGATTTAAAGGCGGCACTTGAAAAATCATACGCTTCTGTTGAGAAGATTCATTTTGACGGTGCACACTACAGAAAAGACATCGGTGCTAAGGCTCTCAAGGCTTTGCAATGATATGAACATTTTGTCAATTTTGACAAAAAATACAAATTGTTATTGACAATTATACAAAATGGAATTATACTGAAAGAGTAAAAAATCACGCCATAACTGCGTCATTTTGTACGCGGTTATGGATGTTTATATATGTTTTTAATATATAAGCAAATTTAGTTTTTGGGGGTTTGACTATGGCAACTGTCAAAAAAGACAATAAGAAGAAAATTGTTTGGGCTGTTATAGCGGTTATTTTAGTTGTCGCAATTGTTGTTGCGTCGCTTTTAATCGGTAAAGACAGCAAAAAAACCGAGGTAACACTTAACACAATCGCAACCGACAGCATTACACAAACGGTGTCTTCAACCGGTCAGGTTAGTTCGGGTGTAAAAAAGGAATATAAGCCTTCAACTGTTGCGACCGTAAAAAAGGTTTATGTTGAAGTTGGCGACAAGGTTAAAAAAGGCGATAAAATCGCTACATTTGACACTTCAACGCTTGACGCTCAGGTGGATAGCCTCAATTCAACTTATGCCAATACAAATGCTGCTTATCAAGAGGCGGTTCAGCATCAGGCAGATGCCGCAAAGCAACTGAAAACAATCAACGAAAGTATTGCAAAAACCGAAAAGGTTTTGAAAAAGATTGAAAAGCAGGAGCAGAAAAGTGCTTCTACTACAACTACCACTAAAAAGAAAACAACTACAACCACCACAACAACCACTACCACAAAGTACAACTGGAACGGCGGTTCGGGCACTACAACAACCGCTTCAACCACAGCGTGTGACCATACTTTCGGCGATACATACAAGGATTCAAATTATTCCGGTCACTACAAGGTTTGTACTAAGTGCGGTGCAAAGGTGTTTGAAGAACACACCTTCGGTACTGTTCAAAAGTTTACAAGCGGAACAGATAAGGACAATTATCACTATTACGAATGCACAAAGTGCGGATATAAGAAAAAGGAAGTTCACGATTTCCCAAATACATTAAACCCAACTTGTAATGTTTGCGGAGATACAAGAGCTTCCGGCTTTAACGAAACATCTGCTATGGTTGAACTTGCACTTGAAGAACTTCAGCCTGTGTTTGATTCTCTTAAAGAACTCGGCGACGCTTCAAAGCAAATCGTTGAGCTTCTCACCGGCCTTACCAAAGACCTTGCACAAATCGCAAAAGATGTCGATTCTTTAACATATTCGATTACCACTGTTGCCAATGCGATTATGTATCAAATATCTTCAGGCAATTGGAGTGCGGATAAAATCGCCGATGCAGTCGGCAAGGCAGTTACAGCTGCTATCAAGCAGGGAATGATTGAATTTATCGACAGCGGTGCAGCAGTTCAGATGATTGAAACTGCGGTTAAATCCGTTGACTGGAAAGCAATAGGAAAAGGCATTGCCGAAACGGATAACTTCACAAAGGCGTCGGCTCAAATTCAGCTTGCGGCACTTTATGCACAAAAAGAGGTTTACACGGTTACTTCTGCCGCCTCAACGGTAAATGCTCAAAAGCAAGCCGTTCAAGCCGCAAAAAAAGCTTATGAAACAACAAAGTCTGCAAGAGATGACCTTGCAAAAGGATGGACTGCCGAATTTTCCGGTGTAATTACAACCTGTGATATTGAATCGGGCGGTCAAACAACGGCTCTTTCAACAGCTGTTACACTTGAAAATATGAAAAAGAGAGTTGTAACAATTTCTCTCGGTGAATATGATGTTCACAAAGTTAAAGAGGGAATGAACGCAACCGTTAAAACTGCTTACGGTACATATGACGGCGTTGTTGCTTCGATTGCACCGACTGCTACCGGCGGTTCACAGGGTTCTGTTCTTGACAGCGTTGGCTCAATGGCAGGTATCAGCGGTCTTTCGTCACTTACAAGTTCCGGTGCGGGCGTTGAATGTAAGGTTGTCGTTGATCATCCGGACGATAATATTATTGTAGGTTTCGATGCCGATGTTGAAATCGTAACAGGTACATATAACGATATTCCTTGCGTACCGATTGAATCTATCGTTCTTGAAAAAGAAGGTACTTATGTTTACCTTTATAATGAAGAAGAGGAAACAGTAACAAAGACTAAGATTGAAACGGGTGCAACCTCGGATACTTCGTATGAAATAACTTCGGGTCTTGCAGTCGGCGACAAGATTGTTGCCACTCCTCAAACCGATTATGAAGAAGAAACATTCAAGGTTAAAGTTGTAACAAATAAAAGTAAATAAGAGGTAATATAGGTGAATATAACAGAAAGCTTAAAAATCGCTGTAAAGTGTATAAAAGCAAACTGGATGCGTTCCGTTCTTACTATGCTTGGAATTATTATCGGTATCACCTCTGTAATTATGATTGTCGGTGCGGGTACGGGCGTGCGTGACTATATCGTCGGTCTTATCGAAGATATGGGTTCAAATGCCGTGCTTGTGTCGGTTGATACAACTCAGGCAACCGATAACGATTATATTACGCTTGACGATGTAGACAACATTAAGACAAAGGTTTCCGGTGTTGAGCGTTGCTCGCCGATGCTTATGGGATTCGGTAATGCAACTATCGACGCAACGGCAACGGAAGCAACGGTTATGATGGTTGGCGTTAACAGTGATGTTCAATTTGCAATGACAAATACCTGCCAATACGGCAGATTCTTTACCGATGAGGAATATGAGGCGAATGCCCCAATGGCTGTTATGGGTATTGAATCGGCAAAAACCGCATTCGGTTATGAAGATGCAACAGGACAAAGTATTACGGTTACTTCATCGGGTAAATCAATGAAAATCAAAGTTTGCGGCGTAGCAAATATCGACTCGTTGGTTAGCTCGCTTGGCGGCAGCAGTAATATCGGTTCAATGTTCCAGAGTAGTTCGGACAAACCGATTATTGCACTGTTTATGCCATGTACAACGCTTACTCAAATTACGGGTGCAAGTGCAAATCTTTCAAATGTCTTTGTAATTGCCGAAGAGGGCAAGGACTATGACGCTGTGGGAAATGCTACTGTCAATTATCTGAAGGCAGTTCACGGCAATTATTCAAACGGTATGTATACAGCTCAAAATATGGCAACATATATTGAAATTGTTGATATTATTATGAAAGTTCTTACAATTTTCATCGCCGGCGTAGGTGCAATTTCACTTATCGTAGGCGGTATCGGCGTTATGAATATTATGCTCGTTTCGGTAACTGAGCGAACGAGGGAAATCGGTATTCGTAAATCGCTTGGTGCCAAAACAAGGGTTATCACAATGCAGTTTTTAACCGAATCGGTAATCCTTTGTTTAATCGGCGGTGTTATCGGCGTTGTTCTGGGCGTCGCGGGAGCGTTTGCCGCGTGCTCGATAATAGATATAACGCCTAAGATAAGCATTTGGCTTATCCTTTTGGCACTCCTCTTCTCGTCGGGCGTTGGCTTGTTTTTCGGTATTTATCCGGCAAAGAAAGCCGCACAGCTCAGCCCTATCGAAGCATTGAGAGCAGAATAATAAATAACTATAAAACAAAATTAACAGTCCTTTCCAAACGGAGAGGACTGTTTTTGATATATTGACTTGCATATAAATTTTATATATAATGAGTTAGACAAAGAAATTAAAACGACATTGCCATATCGTTTTAGGAAAGGTGTGCACTATTATGGATGTATCAAAAATAAGCTTACATAGATCAAAATTGATGGCATTGTGTATATTTTCAATTATGATTTGTCATAATACATTGCAATTTGGCGGAACAATGCAAAGCATAAATGATGTTGTGCGAACATTTATGCAAGGGGGGGTAGACGGATTCCTGATTTTATCGGGGTTAGGTTGTTATTATTCATATAATAGAATCCGAAACATAAGAAAATATTATATAAGGCGTATAACAAGAATTATGCCTACCTACATATTTATTATTGCTTGTTATGCCGTTTTTTCTATTATCATAATAAAAGATAAAACAGTAACTCAATATTTATATGATTATAGTTTGGTGACATTCTGGACAGATGGTGTGTTAAAAGAATGGTACATTGCTTCATTGATTGTTTTATATATTGTTTCCCCGTTGATGTTTATTTTGATTGACAAGAATAAAACAATTTATAAGATTTTGATTGTAGCTATTATGGTATTGTCTGTTTTGCTTGGTATGCTTAATCTTTCGGATAATCTTGAAACTGTAAATGAAATTTTTGGCTCAAGAATTTCCGCTTTTATGATTGGTATTTTATTGGCAACTTCAGCTGATAGCAAGGTTGAAAAAACAGACTTAAAAAAGAATTTTGTAAAAAATATATTCGGCTTTATACTGCTTTGTATTGCTTGGTTTGGGGTATATAATCTTGATATTCCGTGTAGACTGATATTGCTCAGATTTTTGCTTCAAGCACTATATCTAATACTGCTTTCAATTTTGTCGGTAATAATGGATTGCTCGCAAAAACAGTATAAAGTACTTTCGAGCATTGGAACAATTACACTTGAAATTTATTTATTGCATGAAAAAATAACCGGGATAACATATTTTATTTGTTGCAAATTTATCCAAAATACGCTAATTCGCACGATTGCAGATAATATAATGGCAATAGTGATTAGTATTGTTTGTGCTTATATTGTTTCGTACATTATTCAGAAAATCAAGTACATTAATAAGCCAGTAAAAAAAGAGGCGTAGTTTAAATTTTATATAAAAGAAAATCGGTATCGCTTGATTTAGCGATACCGATAATTTTTAGGGAAGTTTTTACTGATTATTTTTCAGCGTATTTGTCGTCACCGTTCCAGCTGTACATAGCTCTGATACCCTTACCTACTTCTTCAAGTTGGTGAGAAGCTTCAAGCTCTCTTGTAGCCTTGAAGTGAGCCCAACCGTTGTTAGCTTCTGTGATGAACTTAGAAGCAAATGTACCGTCTTGAATCTCGTGAAGGATTTGCTTCATTTCTTTCTTAGTTTCGTCTGTTACAAGACGCTTACCTGTTTCGTAATCACCGAATTCAGCTGTGTTTGAAATTGAGTATCTCATCTTTGAGAAACCGCCTGAGTAAATAAGGTCAACGATAAGCTTCATTTCGTGGATACATTCAAAGTATGCGTTTCTTGGGTCGTAACCTGCTTCAACAAGTGTTTCAAAACCTGCCTTCATAAGAGCTGTAACACCGCCGCAAAGAACAGCTTGTTCACCGAAGAGGTCTGTTTCTGTTTCGCACTTGAATGTTGTTTCAAGGATAGCAGCTCTTGCACCGCCGATGCCTGCACCGTAAGCGAGCGCTGTGTCAAGGCAGTGACCTGAAGCGTCTTGATATACTGCTACGAGGCAAGGAGTACCTTTGCCCTCTTTGTATTCAGATCTTACTGTGTGACCCGGAGCCTTAGGAGCAATCATAAATACATCTACATTTGCAGGTGGTACGATTTGCTTGAAGTGAATGTTAAAGCCGTGTGCAAATGCAAGTGCCTTGCCTTCTGTAAGGTTTGGAGCGATGTCGTTCTTGTAGATTGCAGCTTGCTTTTCATCAGGAGTAAGTACCATGATGATGTCTGCAGCCTTAACTGCTTCGGCAGTTGTCATAACCTTGAGACCAAGGTCTTCAACATGCTTCCATGACTTTGAGCCTTCATAAAGACCAACGATAACATTAACGCCGCTTTCGTGAAGGTTGAGTGCGTGAGCGTGACCCTGTGAACCAAAGCCGATGATAGCAACTGTCTTGCCGTCAAGAACGCTCAAATTACAATCTGATTCGTAAAAAATTCTAGCTTCTGCCATTTTTATTTCCTCCGAAAAAATTAATTTTTGTTTTTTCGGTTGTCCGTCAAGTTGACCGACAACCGTTTGACTTATTTCTTAATTCACATTATATATCGTATGATGTCCTATGTCAATAGGTATTTTTAATTTTTTTATAATCCTTCCATAGCGTGCAAAATGTGGAGCCTCATTGCCGTTCTTGCACCCTCTGCGTTTCTCGCTTTCAAAAAGTCCATAATCAGTCTGTCGTCGTTAAGATTGTCACGGTTTACATTCTCGTCTTTTTGTAAAACAATCACGCCGTTTTTGATAGCGTTAAAGATAATCGGCATAAACTGCTTGACAAAGGCATTGTGCGTTGCATTTGCAATGCTCTCGTGAAATTTTTGTTCTTCGTATGTTCTGTCTTCACCTGATTTTATCTTTGCTTCAACAGCTTCGCCGTATTTGCAAATGATGGCAATTTCCTCATCTGTAGCCCGTTGTGCCGCATAATAAGCACAATCCGGCTCAAACATCAACCTCATTTCAAACAGGTCGTCAAGTCCGCTGCTGATTTCCCCGAGGTCATTGCTTTCAATCGTTGTGTTTGATGTAACAAATGTACCCTTGCCCCGCCTTATTTCCAATATTCCGCCGAGAGTTAAAATTCTTACCGCCTCACGCAGGGTGGAACGGCTTATGCCGAGTTCCTTTGCAAAATCGTTTTCGTTCGGCAACTTGTCGCCGACTGAAAAGCGATGCTCGTTTTCTATCATTGACCTTATTTTTTTTGCTGTAATATCGGATAACTTACTCGTATTAGACATAGCGTCATCTCCTTTAGTATGATGATACCACAAAACATCATACAAGTCAATATGTTGTCTGACATCATATTTTTCAAATATTTTCTTAATTGCTATTGTAAATTGTGAACAAATGTTATAGAATGTAATTAATCTTTATATATATGATAGAAGGTGTAATAATGAATAAAGCCGTAAAGGTAAGATATTATATTGAATCGTTGTGCGTATATGATTTTAAGCATGATGAAATAATCAATTCGCTTTATGATTTACTGAATTCAATCGAGGACGAAACCGTTTTGACAAAGCAAAGCAGATTTTTCAATTTGCTCTCGTCGCATCATTCGCTTCGCCATTATGTGTCAAAACTCATTTTGACCGATGACAATGTTTTCACTAAAGCCGCCGCGGCAGGCAGGTGTGATGAACTTGACCCTTCAATTCTTGACGGTGTAAAATCCGATTTGGAAAAGCTTGAAGTTATTGCTTCGATTTCGGCAGAGGATATTTACAAGGCGGAAGAGGACGGTGATATTGCGGATGTCCTCAAAAGTATGCCGAAATGGAATCCGAACGGCAGAGCAATGCTTCCACTCAAAGATAATTGGGCTGAACATATCGAGGATTTAAAAGCGTTTCACAAAACAAACGGATACGGTATGTTTGCAAAGTTCGTTGCGTTTACTTGGAGAAATGAGGAATTCGTTCCGATTACGGCAATTGATTCCATTCGCCTGACAGACCTTAAAAACTATGAGGTACAACGCGGCAAGGTTGTTGACAATACATTTGCTTTTATTTCAGACCTTCCGGCAAACAATGTTTTGCTTTACGGCGACAGAGGTACGGGTAAAAGTTCAACCGTTCACGCAATTCTTAATGAATACCGTGACAGGGGACTTCGTATGATTGAAATTTCAAAGAGCGACATTAACGACTTGACTATGATAAGAGAAAAAATTGCCGACAGCCCAATGAAATTTATTATTTTCATTGACGATTTGAGCTTTGACAATCACGATGACTCGTTCGGCGAATTAAAGGCGGCTCTCGAGGGCTCACTTTCGGGCAGACAAAGCAACACGCTTATTTACGCAACATCAAACAGACGCCATCTTATCAAAGAAAACTTTTCCGACAGAGAAAACGATGTCAACCGTTCCGACACATTGCAGGAGGAGCTTTCACTATCCGACCGATTCGGTCTTTCAATTACATTCATCAATCCGGACAAAAAAGATTTTGAGGATATTGTTCAAAAGATTGCAACCGACAGAGGTCTTAAATCCGATATGGAAAAAATCCTTTTCAATGCAGAACAGTGGGCAAGGCGTCGAGGCGGCCGTTCACCGAGATGTGCCCGTCAGTTTATCGATTATGTCGAAAGCTGTGAAAAACGAAACATTGAATGGTAAAAGTTTGATAAATATGAATTAATTAATTGTTAAAAATATTAACCTTTTGTTTACTCAAAATACAAATTGTGAACAAAATCATTTGTTATTATGAGTGCAAAGAGAAAAGAAAGGAAAAACGATTATGGCAAATAAAATTCTTGTAGTTGATGATGATTTAAATATCTGTGAGCTTCTCAAGCTTTATCTTGAAAACGACGGATATGTGGTATTTACCGCAAACGACGGTCAGGAGGCTGTTGATATGTTCCAGAATAAGACACCTGATTTGGTGCTTCTTGACATTATGCTTCCTAAAAAAGACGGCTGGCAGGTTTGCCGTGAAATCAGAAAAACTTCTTCTGCACCTATTATTATGCTTACGGCAAAGGGCGAAACTTTTGATAAAGTTCTCGGTTTGGAGCTTGGTGCAGACGACTATGTGGTTAAACCTTTTGACGCAAAAGAAGTTATGGCAAGAGTAAAAGCCGTTCTTCGCAGAACAACAGGCGAAAACGAAAATGCGGAAAGCGAAAAGAAAACCGTTATTTATGATAATCTTGAAATAAACATTCAAAATTATGAGATGAAAGTTAAGGGTGTGCCGGTTGACACTCCTCCTAAAGAACTTGAACTTATATATCACTTTGCTTCAAATCCTAACAGAGTTTATACCCGTGACCAACTTCTTGACGAGGTTTGGGGATTTGATTATTACGGAGATTCAAGAACAGTAGATGTTCATGTAAAAAGACTTCGTGAAAAGCTTGAGGGCGTATCGGACAAATGGTGTTTGAAAACCGTTTGGGGTGTAGGATATAAATTTGAAACAAAGGACTAAATTGAATTATGGCTTTGAAAAAAGGTAAAAGACAAAACCTGTTTACCAAATATTTTTTGATATTTGTTGCCATTTTTCTTTTTATGCTCACCGTTATGGGCACGGTGCTTATAACAATTGTTAATGCCTATTCTCTCAGCGAAAAAACAAATCTTTTAAGTGAAAACACAAAAACACTGGCAGAAACAATATCGCAGAATATGATTGTAAACAATATGAACAGCAACTATTCTGCTTACAAAGAAAGTATTTGTGAAAATCTTTCTATGGTTTCGGGATGTATTGACGCGGATGTGTTTGTGTGCGATGCCGGCGGCAGCATAATTATGTGCAAAGAGCAGACCGGGTTAAGCGGATTTGCTTCGGGAGAAATGGTGTGCGACAATCATAAAAATTTTGTAATCGGCGACAAACAGCTTCAGCGTGTGTATGAGGGAGCGTCAATCGGCAAGGCAATAATAAACGGCGAATCGTATTATGTTGTCGGCACGGCAATAAAAACCTCGTTTGATGCACATAATTTAACTGACGACAATCAGATTATAGGCACGGTTTTTGCCGTTACTCCGGCAGGTTCACAGGGCATTGTTGCACTTGTTATGAAGTCGTTTTTGATTATTGCAATTATCAGCCTCGGCATTGCTTGTGTTGTTATTTGGCGGGTTACAAAGCATATGGTAACTCCGCTCCAACAGATGAGTGCGGCGGCAAAACGATTTGCGGTAGGCGATTTTTCATACAGAGTTAATATTAAAACAAATGACGAACTTGCAGATCTCGGCTATGCGTTTAACGATATGGCTGACGCTCTGGATAAACTTGAAAGCTCAAGGCGGTCGTTTGTTGCAAATGTTTCGCACGAGCTTAAAACGCCAATGACTTCCATTGCCGGATTTATTGACGGAATTCTTGACGGAACAATTCCAAAAGAAAAGGAAGATTATTACTTAAAGATTGTATCTGATGAAGTAAGGCGTCTTTCACGACTTGTGGTTGCAATGCTCAATATGAGCAAAATCGAGTCGGGCGACTTCCAAATGAAGCCGAAGCCGTATAATCTTTCTGACCAAATTATCCATATTCTTTTGACATTTGAACAAAAGATAGAAAAGAAAAATATAGAAATCCGAGGACTTGACAATCTTGAACCTCATCATATTGTGGCAGATACGGATATGATTTATCAGGTTATTTACAACTTGTTTGACAATGCCGTTAAGTTTACAAATGACGGAGGATATATAGACATCAATGTTTCCGATATAGGTGACAATGTTCAGGTCAGCATTAAAAACAGCGGCGAGGGTATTGACGCGTCGGAACTTTCAAGAGTTTTTGAAAGATTTTATAAGGTCGATAAATCACGCTCGCTTGACGCCAAAGGTGCAGGGCTCGGACTTTATATAGTAAAAACAATGGTAGAGATGCACGGCGGCAGAATTTTTGCAAGGTCGGACAGTAAGACCGAGGCAGAGTTTGTGTTTACTCTTCCAAAATCAAAATAAAAGGAGAATCGCCATGGACGAATTTAACAACAATCAAAATAATGTAAACGGCGGAAACGATATGCCGAACGGCGAATATCATTTTGTACCGCCAAAACAAAATCAACAGCCAAACAGCAATGCTAATCAGGATGCTCAGCCGAAGCAATATACTCAGCCTGTAAATCAGGGACAGCCGTATTATCAAAATAATACACGACCGAATAACGGCACATATTACACGCCTAACAATGCAAATATGTACAATCAACCTGTAACTCCGGCTCCAAAACCGCCTAAGAAAAAGAACAAGGCACTTAAAACGGTTATTATCGTTGCAATTGTAGTTGTTGCCATATCAATATTCGGTATCGTTGCCGCTATGGTGGGCAATAATTCAAGCAGTTCATCAAGCGACAGTTCGACTACTTCCCAAAGTGACTCGGAAGGCAGCACAAAGGGCGGAGCATCAATCAGTGACAATAAGGGCGATGTCGCTACCGAGGACAGCGACGGTAATTTGACAGTTGCGGGAGTTGCAAAAAAGACTATTGATTCCTGCGTTCTCATTTCGGTTTATACACAACAGAGTTCATACTATGATTTTTACAGCTTCGGCTCAAGTCAAAGTAACAGTTCCGATGAACAAACTTTGTCGGGCGAGGGCTCGGGCGTTATTATGAGCGAAAGCGGCGGAACAACATATATTATGACTGCGGCTCATGTAATTTCCGACGGTTCAACCTTTAAGGTAACAACAAATGACGGTACGGAATATGACGCAACGGTTGTCGGCTATGACAGCCAAACCGATATAGGCGTTCTTTCAATCAAGGCTTCCGGTCTTCAGGTTGCAGAGTTTGCAAACAGTGATGACATCGTTGTCGGCGAACAGGCAGTGGTTATCGGTTGTCCGGGCGGCAGTAAGTTTATGAACAGCGTTACAACCGGTATTGTATCTGCTCTTGACAGACCTGTTTCATCATCAATCGGTTATGATAATGAGTGTATCCAAACAGATGCGGCTATTAATCCGGGTAACTCGGGCGGTGCACTTTTCAATATGAGCGGTCAGGTTATCGGTATCAATTCATCAAAGATTGCTTCAACCGATTATGAAGGTATGGGCTTTGCCGTACCAAGCAATACCGCAGTTAAAACCGCAAACAGTCTTATCAAAAACGGTTATGTAGCCGGCAGAGCAAAACTTGGTATAACTTATAGCGGTATTTCAAATGCTTCAAATGCAAGTGCAATTCTTTCCGCTCTCGCACAAAAGGGCTATAAGGACGCACAGGGTACAATGATTATCGGTGAGATTGATTCCGAATCCGACCTTGCAAACAAAGATGTTCAGCAATATGATATGATTGTTGCCATAAACGGAACAACGATGACTTCTACAGATGTTTTAACAAATGTTCTCAGCAAGTCATCACCGGGCGATACGGTAACTCTTACGATTGCAAGAATTGAAAATAATCAGCTTAAAATCTTTGAAGTAAAGTGCAAACTTATTGAAAGCAAAGGCTAATATGTTACAAAGACTGTTTCACTATTTTTGTGAAGCAGTCTTTTAATTTTACCTGTAATTTATACAAGCATATAAATTTTTTCTAAACTTTTTATACAAGAGTATAGATTTTTTATTTTATTTGACTATAATTGAAATTAGAGAGGAAGTCGAATAAATTATGAAAATCAAGTTTAGCTTTTTTCAGTATGTGTGGATTTTCATCGCAAGCTGTTACACGGGCTATCTGGTTGAAACTTTGTGGTGCTTAATAAAACACGGATTTATAGAGAGCAGGAAGTCTCTCGTG
Organism: bacterium; assembly: GCA_963597385.1. Taxonomy (GTDB): domain Bacteria; phylum Bacillota; class Clostridia; order Oscillospirales; family Acutalibacteraceae; genus Eubacterium_R. The sequence continues at coordinate 15,504 of CAVBQD010000011.1, forward strand.
CTCGGGCATTTGAGCGTTGCTTACGGTATGGGTGCAGTGCTTTTAACCTTGCTTCTTACATATGTTCAAAATGCAAAATGGTGGCAAATATTTTTGATTTCTTATGCGGCAGGTACAGTAACGGAATATATTTGTTCGCTCGGTCAGGAACTGTGCTTTGGAACGGTTGCGTGGGATTACAGCAATGTTCCGCTCAATATCAACGGCAGAGTTTGCCTGTTATATTCACTTTTTTGGGGCGTGCTCGGACTTGCGTGGGTCAAACTTGTTATGCCGGGAATAAACAGTCTTTTCGGTAAATTAACAATTCCGCACGAAAATATAATTATTTACGCTTTTGTGGCATTCTTTGTATTTGACTGTGCCTTGTCTGCAAGTGCCGCTGTCAGAATGAATAGGCGTGATGAGGGAATTCCGGCACAAACAAAACTCAGTCAGTTTCTTGATACTCATTATTCCGATGAAAAAATGCACGAAATATATGCTAATTCTCAACAGGCAAAAAAATAAAATGCACAAAATGCCGTTTTGGCGTCTGTGCAAGTTGACAAATTTGGAATGTTGTGCTAATATAAAAATGAACAAAGGGCTTATCGGATAGACGGTTAGCCACAGATGATTAAAAAATAACCGTTTCTATTGGCGTAGAGGGCGGTTATTTTTTTGCCATATAAAGAATGATAACTAAAATAACAATGTCTGTTATGTATATTAACAATTCGCTCATAGCATCACCCCCTAAACAGAATTAGAGGGCATTGCCCTCTGAAGTGAGGGCTAACCGCCTACCGTAAATCGACAGTTTCCTTTGTCCAAACCGATTATACCGAATTCGTAGAAAATTGTCAATAAATTAAAATGAACAGGAGTCGACTTATTGCGTGCCGATTCCTGTTTTGCATTGTTAGGTTATTAAATGACTTTTTATTATAATACTTTAGAAAGAAAGTCAACCAATCTTTTGTCTTTCGGATGGTTGAAAATTTCGTCAGGCGTGCCTTGTTCAAGAATTTTGCCTTTATTCATAAATATAACTCTTGTGGCAACTTCTTTGGCAAAGCCCATCTCGTGGGTTACCGTAACCATTGTCATACCTTTGTCCGCAAGTTGTTGCATAACCTGCAAAACTTCACCTACCATTTCAGGGTCAAGTGCCGATGTCGGTTCGTCAAAAAGCATAACTTCAGGTTCCATACACAGTGCTCTAACTATGGCAACTCTTTGCTTTTGACCGCCGGAAAGTTGGTTTGGATAAGCGTCTGCTCTGTCTTTAAGTCCAACCGTTTCAAGAAGTTCAAGTGCCTTGGCCTCGGCTTCCTCCTGCGATTGCTTGAGCAATTTCATCGGTGCGATGGTCATATTTCGCAATATTGTCATATTAGGGAATAGGTTAAAGTGCTGAAACACCATACCCATTTTTTGCCTGTGCTTATTTATGTTCAGCTTTGGATTGGTTAAATCTTCGCCGTCAAAATAGATGTGCCCTTCTGTAGGAACTTCAAGGAGATTGAGCGAACGAAGCATTGTTGACTTGCCCGAACCCGACGGACCGATAATAACAACAACTTCACCTTGATTTATTTCAAGGTCAACTCCGTTAAGAGCCTTAACTCTGCCTCCGAGATAATGCTTTTTCAAACCTTTTACGGTAATAAGTGCGTTATCGTTCATTTTTACGAAGCCTCCTTTCAAGTGAGCCTACCAGCTTTGTAAGAAGCAAAACAATTACAAGGTAAATGAGTGCTACAGCCAAAAGCGGCATATAGTAGGAATAGGTTGATGCCGAAATGCTTGAACCCGCCTTTGTAAGGTCGGTAACAGCAACATAACCGGCAACAGATGTCTCCTTGAGAAGAGCAATGAATTCATTGAGAAGTGTAGGCAAAACAGCCTTGAACATCTGCGGTAAAATGATATATTTCATTGTTTGAAAGTAGTTAAATCCGATTGAACGGCCGGCTTCAAACTGTCCTTCATCAATTGACATAATACCGCCACGGAAAATTTCCGCAACATATGCACCCGAGTTGATACCGAATGCACAAATCGCTACGGCAACACCGTTTGACGATGACGCAAATATGATAAAATATGTAATAAGAAGTTGAACTACAACAGGCGTTCCTCTGATAATTGTAAGGTATAACTTACAAATGAAATTAAGGAATTTTACAAAGTGATATGAGAAACCGCCTCGAAGCCTGAGGGTTTCTTCGTTTTTGTCGTACGAAGAACGCACAGCCGCAATTAAAACACCGATTACTATGCCGATAACAGCGGAAAATATCGTGATTTCCAAAGTATGGCCGAGACCGGTGAGTAAATACTTCCATCTGTCTTTTTGTATAAAGTTTAAATCAAACTGGCTTTTAAAATTTTCAATAAAAGCCGGAGCTTGCATTAATAATGTATCTAACATCTTGTATCTCCATAAATTAAGGCGAACTTAATGTCCGCCTTAATCTGTGCAATTTCAGCTGAATCAGTCTGATGTAATGTACTTGTCAACAATCTTTTGAACTGTTCCGTCGGCGATGAGTTCTTTAAGAGCGTCGTTAACTTTTGTCTGAAGTTCTGTGTTGTCTTTCTTGAAGCAGATAGCATAATCTTCCTCAGCATATGCTGTTTCAAGAATCTGCAAACCTTCGTTAGCCGCAACAAATGATTTTGCCGGCTGGTTGTCAATGATTACGCAATCGATTTTGCCTGCGATAAGAGCCTGAACAGCATCTGCACCCTTGTCGTATTCGGAAACAGCTTCATCGCCGAAATCGTCTTTTGCATAGATGTCGCCTGTTGTGCCGAGCTGAACACCGATTTTTGTCTTTGAACTGAGGTCGTCAACCGACTTGATGTCACTGCCTTCTTTAACAATGATTGACTGAATGCCTGTAGCGTAAGAATCAGAGAATGAAACGCTCTGCTGTCTTTCTTCCGTAACAGTCATACCTGCCATACCCATATCATACTTACCGCTTTGAACACCAGGGATGATTGAGTCAAACTTTGTGTCAACAATTTCAAGCTTCATACCAAGCTTGTCTGCGATAGCCTGTGCAACTTCGGCGTCAATACCGATAATGTTGTCACCCTCTTTGTATTCGTATGGAGGGAACTCGGCATTTGTAGCCATTGTAAGAGTTGCCTGTGTGTCATCGGTTGTTTCCGATGTGTCTTCTGTTTTATTCTCGCTTGAGCATGCAACAAAGCTAATGCAAATCATCAATGCTGCAAGGAGAACAGCTAAAAACTTTTTCATAATTTTTTCTCCTTTTATATTATATATACATTTTTAGTGCTTTCACAATAGCACACTAAAGCGTTTTTTGCAACAGTTATACTCTAATTGCATATTTATGCATTTTTAGTATACAAGTTATTTGCTTGCGAAATAAAATATTTATGCAAATTTCACAAAAGATGAGATTTTATCAAATTAGCACTTTACAACGCTAAAGAAATAAAGTATAATGAACCCATCATCAAATTGAAAAAGAGGTAGAGGTTATGAAAACACTTAAAAAAGCACTCGCAGTCATCTTGGCTGTACTCACAGTATGCTTTGCATTTGCGGCATGTTCAAACGGTTCGTCGGATTCGAGCACCACTTCAAGCAAAACCGATTCCGAAAAAATCATCGAATCGGGTAAGCTTATTGTCGGCATTACCGATTTCGCACCGATGGATTACAAAGATGATGACGGCAATTGGATTGGCTTTGACGCCGACCTTGCAAATATGGTTGCCGAAAAACTTGGCGTAACGGCTGAATTTGTGGAAATCGACTGGGATAACAAGTTCCTTGAGCTTTCAACAGGTTCAATCGACTGTATCTGGAACGGTATGACCATCACAGACGAGGTTAAGAACAATTCATCCGTATCAAATGCTTATGCAATGAATCAGCAAATCGTTGTTACAAAATCAGATCTTGCTGCTAAACTCAAAACGGTTGACGACCTTAAAGAACTTTCATTTGCTGTAGAAAACGGTTCTGCAGGTCAAAGTGCCGCAGAAGATAACGGTCTCAGTGCAACAGCAGTTTCGGCTCAGTCCGACGCACTTTTGGAAGTTGCTTCGGGTTCTTCAGACGCTTGCATTATCGACTCAACGATGGCGGCAGCAATGACAGGCGAGGGAACGGATTATTCGGATCTCAAATCATCTGTTGTACTTGTTGACGAACAATACGGTATCAGCTTCCGTAAGGAAAGCGATATGACAGAAAAGGTTAATCAAATCCTTGCAGATTACAAAGCAGACGGTACTTTGCAAAAACTTGCAGACAAGTACAGCGTTCAGCTTGCAGAATGATTATAATTTAATTATGCAAGGGCAGTTACTCATTTTTGGGTAGCTGCCTTTTGGTGGGTTATAAAGGTTTGATTTACCTTAAAAAAACACCGTAGGGGACAGGCTTGCCTGTTCCGAAACAATCATAACTCTATCATTTATTTAGGAGAATATTTTATGTTTTGGACAGTTACATTTGAACTTCTCAAGGGCTTTGCGGAAACGCTCAAAATTTTCGCACTCACCCTTGTGTTTTCACTTCCTTTGGGGCTTGTACTCAGCTTTTTCTCAATGTCAAAGTTCAAGCCGCTTAAATATTTAACCAAGATTTTTATTTGGATTATCCGCGGTACACCGCTTATGCTTCAGCTTATTATCGTTTATTTCGGTCCCGGATTGATTTTCGGCTGGAACCTTATGGAACGCTTTAATGCGGTAATTGTTGCGTTTGTTATCAATTATTCTTGCTATTTCAGTGAGATTTACCGTGGCGGTATCGAATCTGTTCCAAAGGGACAAACCGAGGCGGGTTTGGTTCTCGGAATGAGCAAAAGCCAAATTTTCTTCAAGGTTACTCTTTTGCAGGTTATCAAGCGTATTGTGCCGCCTATGAGCAACGAAATTATCACTCTTGTAAAGGACACTTCACTTGCCCGAATTATTGCCGTGTATGAAATTATTTTTATGGGACAAAATTTCATCAAATCCGCCGGTCTTATTTGGCCTTTGTTCTACACCGCAGTGTTCTATCTCGTGTTCTGTGGAATTCTCACCCTTGTGTTCCATTGGGCAGAAAAGAAAATGAGCTATTTTGAAGCGTAAGGAGGGGACATTATGGCTTTGTTGGAAGTAAAAGGAATTGAAAAATCGTTTGGCAGAACCGAGGTTCTCAAAGGTATAAATTTTGATTTGCAAAAGGGAGAAGTCCTTTCCGTTATCGGCTCGTCCGGTTCGGGCAAAACAACTATTCTTCGTTGTATCAACTTCTTGGATTTTGCCGATAAAGGCACAATTTCCGTAAACGGAGAGGTTATTTTCGACGCTGTAAAAGATAAAAGAATTAAAGATAAAGAGTTGAAACTCAAGCGTATGCATTTTGGACTTGTGTTTCAGGATTTTAATCTTTTTCCGCAATACAGCGTGCTCAAAAATTTAATGCTTGCACCGTCGCTTCTCGGTCTCGGTACAAAGGATGAACTTGAAAAACAGGCAAAGGAAATTATCGCAAAAGTCGGACTTTCGGAAAAGGTGAATTGCTATCCGTGTCAGCTTTCCGGTGGTCAAAAACAGAGAGTTGCCATTGCAAGAGCACTTATGCTTGATCCCGATGTTTTATGTTTTGACGAACCTACATCGGCACTTGACCCGGAACTTACCGGCGAGGTGCTCAGCGTTATCAAACATCTTAAAGATGCAGGAAGTACAATGATTGTAGTTACTCACGAAATGGAATTTGCAAAAAATGTGTCGGATAAGATTATGTTTATGGCAGACGGTGTTGTTGAAGAAATCGGAACTCCGCAACAGATTTTTGAAAATCCGCAGAGTGAAAAAACCAAGGCGTTTCTTGCAAATTCACTTGAAAAGTTTTGAGTTGTAAAGAATAAATTAATGTGTTAAAATAGTAGCAGAAGTATTTTGTGTATTTCGGCTACTATTTTTGTTTGAGGTTTGCTATGGATTACAAGTTAAAGTTTACTTACAAAGCGGATAATAAGACTAAAACGGTTGAACGGCAAAATGATGATGTTGCGTTTGATTTGAATCAAAGCGAAAACAGCTTAAAGCTTACCGTAATTCCGAAAAAAGAGATTAGCGACATTTCGTTTTATCTTGAAAGAAGTTATGAGTATCAGCCCGACAGCAGGTTTTTCGCAAACGGATTTCAGTCGTGGACGGACACAAAGGAATTCACCAAAAATGAGATGATGGACGATGACGGACTTATCGGAAAAGGTCTTTTCGGCAAAAGTCCGTTTGGTATTAATTTGGTCGGCGATTATAATTTTGTAAATCAACCGAGAGAATACGGCAATTTTCATTCGTTTTCTTTTGCGTATGTAAGATGTGAAAAAGCAGTTGACTTGTTCGCTTCTCTCAATGACCGTACCGGCTATACGCTTATTTATGCCGATATGAACAAAAACACGCTTCGTTTTTCAAAAGATGTTGAAGGCATTACGATAACCGAACCGTATGAACTTCTTGATTTGTATTTTGCAAGCGGTGAATATGACAGGGTTTTTGATAAATATTTTGAAAAGCTGAACATTAAACCGCTTACCGATAAAAAGATAAAAGGCTACACTTCGTGGTATAACTATTATCAAAATATAAATGAGGATATTATACTTCGTGATCTTGAGGCGGTTTCCAAAAAGAGCGATAAAGTAAATACATTTCAAATTGACGACGGCTATCAAACCGCAGTCGGCGACTGGCTGTCGATTAACAAAAAGAAATTCCCTAACGGATTAAAACCTCTTGTTGATAAAATTCACGAAAAAGGCTATCAAGCCGGCTTGTGGCTTGCTCCGTTCGGTGCTCAACGAGGCTCAGCACTTGCAAAAGAACATCCCGATTGGTTAATCAAAAATCAAAAGGGAAAACCGATTATGGTCGGTGCAAATTGGGGCGGATTTTACCCGATTGATATAGACAATAAGGCCGCCCGTGCTTATATCAAAAATGTGTTCGACACAATTTTGAACGATTGGGGATTTGACCTTGTAAAACTTGACTTTTTGTACGCGTCGGCTGTCGTGCCTATGCATAACAAAACAAGAGGTCAGCTTGCGTATGAAAGTATTGATTTTCTGCGTGAGTGTGTAGGCGATAAACAAATTTTAGGTTGCGGCGTTCAACAAATGCCGTGCTTCGGTAAGGTTGAATATATGCGAATCGGTGCCGATATGGCACTTCAGTGGAAACATTGTGCAAGAAGAAAATTTATGCACAGAGAAGATGTTTCCACGCCGAATGCTATTCATAACAGCGTTTACAGAAGATGTCTTAACGGCAGAGCGTTTCTGTGTGACCCGGATGTATTTTTGCTCAGAAGAACAAATATCAAATTCACTCCGGAACAGCAAAAGGTGCTCGCAAAATTCATCAAGCTGTTCGGTTCGGTTCTTTTTATGAGCGATAATGTTGACGATTATAATGACGAACAGCTTGCTGTATTTAATGATACTTTGGCAGATGACGATTCAAAAATCATTGCAATTAATGAAACAAACGACAAGCTTTTTATCGATTACATTCAAAACGGCGAAACACATACGCTTGGATTTTGTGTAACCGACGGAAGCATATATTGTCAATAATATTCAAATATCAGATAAAAGTCCGATTTATTCGGGCTTTTTTCTTGTTTTTTTATTTTTATAATGGTATAATATGTAGACTATAAAAATGGAGCAGTGTGACTTATGAACAATGTTGTTAAAATTTCACCGTCTATTTTGGCGAGTGACTATGCAAATCTTCAGTCCGAACTTGACAGAATTTCGGTTTCGGATATGATTCATATTGATGTTATGGACGGACATTTTGTGCCGAATATCTCAATCGGTGCCCCGGTCGTTGCGGCTTGTAAAAAAGTGTGCAATGTGCCTTTTGATGTGCATTTGATGATTAGCAATCCGCTTGATTATGCAGAAGATTTTGCAAAGGCAGGTGCCGATATTATCTGTTTTCATACCGAGTGTGAGAGCGATATTGAGCAAACTATTGATAAGATTTTATCTCTTGGTAAAAAAGCGGCTTTGGCTATTAAACCGGCAACTCCTATTGACGATGTTGTAAAGTATCTTGACAAGCTTTCTATGGTGCTTGTTATGACGGTTGAGCCGGGCTTTGGCGGTCAAAGCTTTATGGAGTCGACTATGCCTAAAATCGAGGCACTTCGTAAAATCAATCCGGATATTGATATTGAAGTTGACGGCGGAATTAACGCCGATACCGTTAAAATTGCCGCAAAGGCAGGAGCAAATGTTTTCGTTGCAGGTTCTGCTGTGTTTAAAAGCGAAAATCCTGCAGAAACAATTGCCGTTTTGAAAAAGAGTGCACAGGAAGTGCAATAATTTGTTATGAAAAAGAAACACGAAAAGCGAAAATTTTATACAAACGAGCACCGTAATGAGCGTTGGACTGAAGAACCAAAGGGCAGACCTATTGATTTTGCCGACAAGTATACTTATGACGGCGAGACCGGCAATGTTTATAACGACAAACGCCGTGCCGAACAGTATAAGGCTCAAAAGAGAAAAGAAAATCGAAAGAAAACGATTAGAATAATTGTGTCGTCGCTTCTTGCCGTGGTGCTTCTTTTCGGCGGATATACTGCTATGGATGTGCATATGATAAGGCAAGCCGAACCGGCTGAAAAATTGCTCAGGCAAAGCAGTTCCGACAGCAACGCTTTATCACAGATTTCAATCAATATATCGTCAATTATGACCGAATCCGTAAGTCTTGACAATTCAACTATGCTTACATCGGTTATTAACGATGTTCACAACTTTTCGGCGAACAGCATTACTTTTGACGCTAAGCGTGAGGACGGCACGATAGGTTATCGCTCCTCGCTTGCAACTATCGACACATACGGTGCAATGAGTAATGTGGGCAATGACAGCGTCGGCTCTATAAAACAGTTGGTTGACAACGATATTTTGCCGGTTGCCAGAATTTGTTGCTATAAGGATAATGTTTTACCGTCTCACGATACCGATTTGGCTGTTATGAAAGGCAAAAAGCTGTACAAAGACAGCGACGGAAATAATTATCTCAACCCGAATAACGAGCAGGTGTATAATTATATTCTTGATATTGTCAGAGAACTTAAAGGCTACGGTGTTCAGGTGTTTGTGCTTTACGGATATGATTTGCCGGACGATATTTCGGATAAGTATAACGACGGCTTTAAAAAGCTGTCAAAAAAGCTTCAAAAAGACCTTGGCGGAGAAGTGAAATTGCTCAAAGAGGTTGATGTTACCGTAACGGGCAAAGATGCCGAAAGCGGAAATATTACAAATTCCGCAATAGACAAGGAAATCAAAGCGTTTGATGAATTGAACGACAATCAAATCTATTATGTTTCCACTTCGTTGGACACTTCCCGTGTTTACAGTCATTTGACAAACGCAGGAGTGGAAAGATTTATCATCGCATAGTGATTACACAAGGAGATGCTATGAAAAAAGCGGTTAAATTTATTGTTTGTGCAGTGCTGATATGTGCTTTTGTCACGCCGTTCGGTGTGTTTGCAAAGGATAATAAACAGTCGGATACAGTGGATGCTCCTACTTTGCAGTCGATAGAATTCAACGACGCCGAAATTGACGGCGAATTTGTACCTACCGAGTTTTATTACAAAATTAATGTTTCGGCAAACGGCGAAACACCTACCCTTAAAAAGTATGAGGTGAGTAAAGGCTCCGAAATCTTTGTTACATACAATCAATCCGAGGGTATGAACGGTATAAATGTTGAAGTGAAAAACGACACGAGGTCAACAAACTACTTTTTTGAATATGTTTACAAC
>CAVBQD010000012.1:0-22015 GCA_963597385.1 bacterium
CTGGAACACTATACCCATTGTTCTTCTGTAATAAGGCACTTGGCGTTTTTTCATCTTTGTTGATGCATAGCCGTTTACAATGACTTCGCCCGATGTCGGCTTTTCTTCGTGCATAATAAGCTTTAAAAATGTACTTTTACCTGCACCCGAAGAACCAACGATAAATACAAACTCTCCGTCCTCAATTTTAATATTTACATTCTCGAGGGCGTGAGTATCGTTGCTGCCGTAGATTTTTGTGACATCTCTGAATTCTATCACAGCATTCACTCCTAACTTTTTGTGAAAATATATCAAGTAATAAAAATCGTAATATGCGGTTTTACCCAATAGTTACATATATAATATATCAAATGCGAAAAAATATCAAGTGTTTTGTGTTGTTGTTTTGTAAAAACTTGTAACAATTTTGTAAACAATGCATAAAAATAAGGGGATGTTCTTTCTTGCAAGACATCCCCCAACTGATTTTTTATTTATGACATTGTAACATAAAACGGAGTTGTATCCGAATTTGAGTTGTCAACATACCAGCTGTTGCCGATTTTTACAACATAAATTGTGCTTGTTGCAACAACTTCGTCATCTTGAGTTTTAACCTCAATACTGCATTCGTCAACCGCTTCAATGCTGTCGGAAACATCAAGATTTTCAAACGCTTCAATCATCGCTTCCTTTTTGTCACCGTCAAGTGCTTCGGCTTTTTGCTTGCCGTTATCGATGATTTCGGAAATTCTTGTTTTGTATCCGTCCGCATAAGTTTTTACTTCGTCGGCAGACAATTCTTTTGTGTCTGTAACGGTTGTTGTAAGCTTGTAATTCTTGCCGTAAAGCTCTTGGTAGATACCGGTTGAAGCCTTTTGAAGAACAGTCTTTTCATCGGCTGCAAGCTTCTCTTCCGTACCTGTGATATTGTCGGCATAAGTTTGGACATTGGATTCAAAAACGCTGAACATAAAATCGGTGTCCATATAATCGTCCTTGAGCACTTCAACTCTTACTTCCTTGAGCTTTTCAAAGTAGTCGCTGTAAAAAGCGTCGTAGTTTTGAAGTCCCACAGTCTTTGCAAGGTTGTCAAAGTAATCGTACATAGTGTTGTAGATTGTATCAAGAAGTTCTGTTTCTTCCTTACTGCCCGTGCCGATTGCCTTGTTTTGCTCAACTTTCTTTTCGCCCTTTTTCTTGCCGCTGTTGTCATTTACATAAGGTGCCATATAAGCGTTGATTACAAAATTACCGAACTTTTGATTTTTTGATACCAACGAAACCTTGAGTGCGTTGTATCCGTCGCCCGACTGAACAATGGTGTCGGCATACGATTGTGCAACCTTTTCAGGTGAGAACGCATTGTATCTGGTGGTAAATGCAAAAACAGTCAAACCAACGAGAATTGCGGCAACAAGAACGCCTGCAACAACGCCGTAAAGTCCTGCTTTAAAGCATTTTTTTGATTCTGTCATAGCAAGTCCCTCCTTATTCCGCAGCTTCAACCGAAACTTCTTCGGTTTCTTCTGCTTTTTCTGCTTCTTCCTTTGCTCTCTTTTCAAGGAGTGCGGCAGTAATTCTTTCCTTCTTTTCGCCTACCATATCATAGAAAAGGACAGGGATGAACTGAAGAATTACAAAGATAGCCGGGATAACCGTATAGATTGCAAGGAACTTTGTAAGTACTTCGTCTGTTTGTGCGGCATACGCAACATTTTGGCTTGTTGAGAACTGATAGCCCGACCACGAGTAAACGAGTACCGGAGCAAGCCATTTTGTGCCTGCCGAAGCAATCTTTGAGAAAAGACCGTAGCCTGCGTATGCAAGACCCTCCTGACGCTTGCCGGTTTTATATTCCATTTCATCGATACAGTCGGCAATCATAATGTTCGGAGTGGTGTTTGTGTTACCGTGCTGAATACCGCAGAAGAAATTGAGGATGAGGAACGGAATAATCAAATTGCTGTTGAATCCTACACCCTTTGATACAAGGTACAAAATTGCCATTGCGGACGCACCGTAAACGCAGAAAATAATATAAGTTTGCTTTGTTGAGAATTTTTTAAGTACAAAGTTTACAAGGAGTGTACCTACTGCAGTACCGATACCCATAGGGAGCATAAGTGCAAGCTTGAGACCTTTTGAACCGAGGAGGTAAACTGCTATGTAAAGTGATACTGTACCGTAAACGCCGCGACCGAAGCCGAAGAGTTTTGTAAGAGAAACCATAAGCAGGTTTTTGTTTGTGAAAACAAGCTTGATGGATTCCGCAAGTGATACCTTTTCGCTTGTGTATGGTACACGCTCTTTGTTGTTTGCAAAGAAAATCATTACAAAAATAATCATACCGAGTGCACAAACAGCGGTTGAAATGATAAGGTCAAGACCCTGACCCTCTGCGTTCTTATACTGCTGTTGACCCATAAGTGCTTTCATAATAAGCGGCACAACGATGATTACTACCTGACCGCCCGATTGACCTACGGAGCGGAGGAATGATGCGATTGAAATAGCGGTTGAACGCTCGCTCGGGTTAGGTGAGCAAAGTGCACCGAAGCAGTTTGACGGTGATTCTACCGCACAGGAAATCGCCGTGTAAAGTGAGTAGATGACAAACATCCAGATTGTTGCAACGGTGAACGATGATGTGTTAGGTGCAACAAATACAAGCATTGAGATGATAGCAAGCGGAATTGCACCGAAACCGACCCAAGGCTTAACCTTGCCGAGAGGCGTTCTTGTTCTGTCAACCAAAACACCGATTACAAGTTCGCACACGGCACCGACAATACCGGCAACACCGAATACAAGTGAGATGATGTTGGCAAGTTGAGCGGAGTCAAAGCCCTTGCCTTTGAATGCGAAGTCAGCAAAGAATGTCATTGTGTAATCGGGCATCCATCCTGTCAGCAATGCAACGCCGAACAGTCCGATACCGAAGGTGGCAATCTCTGATGGCTTCATGTACTTTTTTGCGGCTGTTCCGGTCTTTTCCGCAACAGCACTTTTGTTCTTAGCCATAAGAAAACTCCTTTAAAATAAAATAATCGAAAACATTATAGCACCGTAAAAACAATTTTACAACAATTTTACAAAAAGTTTATATTTTTATATAAAAAAGTACCTTCCGTTTCGCATTCGCAAAAAATGAAAGGTACAATTCTTTTCTTATCTTATTTAGATGTTTGCAATGTTTTGATATTGTTATTTGTCTTTTCAAGTTGCAATTTGATGTTGCTCTCCCAATTTTCATCGCCCTGCATAAAGCAAACATTCCACTTTGTGTTGTCAAAATCTTCACTGCCGTCAAAAAACGGAACCTTGTAGCCGCCGTTTTCGGCAAATGAATTTTTGTATTCACGCTCGTCGTCAATATAGTACTTCGTGTAGCCGTATTCGGTTTGGTAGTTTGCCTTGAATTGCTGTTCGAATTTTTCGCCGGTAAATTGCATCATTTTTGATGTTGCGGATACATTTTTTCCGTAATTATCAGACTTGAATTTGTTTGAACAGTAAAAATATCTGTTGCCGTCTTTTTTCAAAATGTAGTAAGCACTGCTTTCGTCGTCGCTGAGATTGCTTATTCCGTCATCTTGATATATTTGCACGGCGTTGTGACCGTTCCACATATATATGTCGCAATAGTATTTTTCCTTTTCAACCGAAACATAATTGCCATCGTAATCTTCGTCACGCTCGCTGACCGTTTTGCGGTAAATAAGCATAAGCTCATCTTGACCGTCTCCGTCAAAGTCGACAAGGTTAACTCCGGCAAGTCCGCTGATGTAAGGCATTTTGCCGCTTGCTTCAAGCGTCGGTTCGCCGTAAGTTTCCGTGTACTCTTTTACAAGTTCGTAGTAGGCGGAGTTTGCCGTATCGGTACTTTTTACAATTTTGTTTGTAGTCGTTTCGGTATAGGAGTCTGTTGCGTTGAGCGTTCTGTCAACAATGCTTGACGCCGCACTTTCACGCAAAACAGCAAATTTTATGCGTTCAAAATTATCCGTAACATTGCGTGATTTTATTGCAAAAGAAAGTTTTTCGGCATTGTAAACGGCGGTTGATTTTTTCTTGAATTCTCCGCCCGACAGTTTGTAAAGAGTAACCTTAGAGGCGTCGCTTTCGCCGTGCTCGGCAAGATAAAATGTGTTGTTATTTGAGTAAATGCTGACCCAAATATCATCGTTTCTATTTGTGCTTTGAGGTACTTTTTTGTGATAAAGCTGTTCAAACTTGTTGTCTTTGTAGCCCCAAACTTCTTCGTAATATTCATCGTTATCGTTGTAGCAAAGCAAAAGTTCCGATTTGCCGTTGTCGTCAAAATCAACCTCTCTTACAATGCAAAGACCGGTGAGCATATAACCTTTTACATCATATTCGCTCATATATTTGTAATTGGCAATGCCGTATTTTTCGGTGTATTCGGTGCAAACTTTCGTTGCGTCCTTTTCAAATTCATTATGCCTTGAATTCACGGCATTTGCCGAATTCATAACGGTTGTGACGATTATTGCGACTGTAACCGCTACTGCGATTACAAATACAATTATTGCTCTTATCCACGGCGATATCGTGCGTCTTTTAAGAATTTCGTCCTCTTCTTCGGCGTACGCCAGTTCCGCTTCGTGCCGTGCTTCGGTTTCGCTTTCGCCGTCGGCTTCGAGTTCTTCGATAAGCTCCTCTTTGAGCTGTTCAACTCTTGCTTCTTCGGCAGTGTCGTCAATGTCGTTCTTTATGGTTTTGTATGTGTTCGTAACCAAAAGAACAAGCCCCAAAAGGATTGATTTGAAGAATCCGATTATTTTGTAAAAAACGGATTTTTTCTTTGGCGTATGTTCAACTAATGTCGGCACTTGCTCCTGCGTTTCGGTGAAACCGTCTACAAGCTCTTGGATTTCTTCCTGAAGTTCCTGTTCGTTGAGGTCGTCATCAAAGTAATTGTACTTCTTTTTTCGCATAATCTCACCTCCCGTTTCATCATCTCAAATTAAATATATAAATTCATTTCACATATTATCATAAAATTATTTATTTTGCAATAAGTTTTATTTTTCAACATATAGTTACAAATTTCCGCTTGATTTTACTTGAATTTAGTTTCAATCAGCTTCGTGGCGTTGTCGGGCGAATACTTCCAGTAAGAAATGCTTCCTTTTTCAATAAAGTAGTTCAACTCTCCCGGTAAAGCAAAGTCGTTAAAAGCCTCAACGATAACGAGTTTAACTTTCATTTTATCAGGCAATATCGACTTGATGAACACCGACACCTTTTGACCCGGTTCAAGATTTTTGCACGGCTCGGCAAGTCCGGCAAGATTTGGGGTCAGTTCAACAAAAACGCCGTAACTTTCTATGCTTCGTACAATACCAGTTACGGTTTCGCCGACGCCGAACAAAGCCGTGTTTTCTTCCCAAGTGCCGAGAAGTTCTTTGAGCGAGAATGTCATTTTATGTTCTTCCTTTTTTCTTAATACAACCTGTATAATTTGGTTTATGTAAACTCTTTCTCTCGGGTGGTTAATTCGAGACACGGACAGCATATCAATCGGTATGAGTGAGTTCAGTCCGGCACCTATGTCGATGAACGCACCGAATTTTTCAAGATGCGTTACCTTTGCCGTGATTATGTCACCGCACTCAAGCTTCGAAATGTAGTCACGCATACATTCGAGTTGCACAACTCTGCGTGATAAAAGTGCATAGTTGTTGCCGTATTCATCTTGCCTAATTGCCACTATTTTAAAGGCTATCGGCTTGTTCACCTTGCTTATCAGTGCAATATCCCGCACGGTTTCTTCTTCAATGCCGAGAGCACCCTCATATCTCGGCACAAGTCCGCTCATAACGCCCAAATCAATGTGCAGGTTGTGTTCCTTGTCGCACAGCAAAACTTTGCTTTCAACGATTTCTCCGTTTGCAATTGCCGACTTGATTTCGTCAACTGATGTGAATTTTCTGTTCGTAAAATTTATACCCTCCGGATAATAATTCATTGTAACCCTTCCTTTTCTTTAGTGTTTAATTTTATGACGGCAGAGCACAAAATATGTTATTGATAAAGGCATAAAATAGTGTTATAATATTTTAGTTAAAAGAACTAATTAAAGTGGTGATTCGGTGGATATTCAGGTCGGCGATATTTTGACAGTTAAAAAGTCGCACCCGTGCGGCAGTAAAGAATTTGAAGTTTTGCGTATCGGTGCGGATTTTAAAATTAAATGCCTCGGCTGTGACCATGTTGTTACCGTGGCAAGGAGCAAGATTGAAAAAAATATACGCTCCGTCAGCAGAAACGAAGAATAATTTTCAGTGAGGATACAGAATGTTTGATAAACTTGAAGAAGTAGAAAAGAGATATGAAGAAATAAACGGGTTGGTTTGCCAAAGCGATGTTGTGGCGGATATGGAACGCTATACGGCTTTGATGAAAGAGCTTAAACACTTAACTCCGATTGTGGAGAAATTCAGAGAATACAAAAATGCAAAATCCGCAAATGAGGAAAGCAGAGAAATGCTCGGCGACAGCTCGCTTGACGAAGATTTTGCCGCTATGGTAAAAGATGAATTTGAGCAGAGCAAGGATGATATGGAACGCCTCAGCGAAGAGCTTAAAGTTTTGCTTCTTCCCCGTGACCCTAACGATGACAAGAATGTTATCGTTGAAATCCGCGGCGGTGCAGGCGGTGAGGAAAGTGCTCTTTTTGCCGGCGTACTTTACCGTATGTACTCGATGTATGCCGAAGCAAAGGGCTTTAAAACCGAGGTGCTTTCGGCAAACGAAACGGGTCTCGGCGGATACAAGGAAATCAGTTTCAGCATAACAGGCGACGGTGCATATTCAAGATTTAAGTTTGAATCGGGCGTTCACCGTGTTCAGCGAGTGCCCGAAACCGAAAGCCAGGGCAGAATTCACACATCAACCACAACTGTTGCCGTGTTGCCGGAGGCAGAAGAAGTTGATTTTGAAATTTTAGACAAAGATTTGCAAATAGACACGTTCCGTGCTTCGGGTGCAGGCGGACAGCACATCAACAAAACTTCGTCCGCTATCAGAGTTACGCATATTCCGACAGGAACGGTTGTTGAATGTCAGGATCAGCGTTCACAGCACCAAAACAAAGAAAAAGCACTTCTTGTGCTTCGTGCAAGACTTCTTGACGCAGAGCGTGCAAAGCAGGAAGCCGAAATTGCCGGCGAACGCAAGGCACAGGTCGGTACGGGCGACAGAAGTGAGCGTATCAGAACATACAACTATCCGCAGGGCAGAGTTACCGACCACAGAATAAATCTTACGCTTTATAAGCTTGAACAAATTCTCAACGGCGATATGGATGAGTTGATAGACGCACTTATTACAGCGGACACTGCTGAGAAGTTAAAGGCTTCACAGGGAGAATAATAATGAACACAAAGCTATTCGGCACAAGTGAATATGACATTGCCGAAGCGGGCAAAATGATAGCAGAGGGCAAACTTGTTGCTTTTCCCACAGAAACGGTGTACGGCTTGGGTGCAGACGCACTCAATGAAGAAGCGGTACGCAACATTTATCTTGCAAAAGGCAGACCGTCCGACAATCCGCTGATAGTTCACATTGCGGAAAAAGAGGATATAGCACCGCTTGTAAAGGAGGTAACTCCAAAAGCAAAGGCACTGATTGATGCATTTTTCCCGGCTCCGTTAACTGTTATTTTGAACAAGTCGGATAAGGTGGGCAAGGTTGTCAGCGGCGGACTTGACACGGTTGCCGTTCGTATGCCTAAAAACGAAATTGCACGCAAGCTGATTAAGGCGAGCGGTTGCCCGATTGCCGCCCCGAGTGCAAACACTTCGGGATTGCCGTCACCTACAAGGGTTAAGTATGTAATTGACGATATGATGGGCAAGATTGACGGAATTATTGACGGGGGCGATTGTGAATTCGGCGTTGAGAGCACGGTTATCACTCTTGCAACCGAGGTGCCTACTCTTCTTCGTCCGGGTGCGGTCACAAAAGAGATGATAGAAGCAGTAATCGGCGAAATTACTGTTGCTCCGGCAGTGCTTGAGGGTATGAAAAACGATGAGGTTGCGGCTTCACCGGGTATGAAGTACAAGCATTATGCACCAAAGGCAAAGGTTGTTATTGTCAATGCCGATAAGGAACGGTACGAGGAATTTGTTAATGCTCAAAAGGACGCTTTTGCACTTTGTTTTGATGATGATAACATAACAATTCCAAAGGTCACATTCGGTAAAGAAAACGATGATTTGAGTCAGGCGAAAGAACTTTTCGACGCACTTCGTGAGCTTGACGAAATGGGTGCAAAAAAGGTTTACGCCCGTATTCCGCATAAGGACGGAGTCGGTATGGCGGTGTATAACCGTCTTATCCGTGCGGCGGCTTTTGACATCATTGATTTGACAAAACCGTTCACAATAGGACTTACGGGTCCTACCGGTGCAGGCAAGAGCTATGTTTGCGAATTGCTTGAAAAACGGGGATTTAATATTGTTGATTGCGACAAAATCGCACACGAATTAACCGCAAAGGACGCTCCGATATTAAAAAGCATTGCTTCGGCTTTCGGAGATGATGTTGTTAAAAACGGCGAGCTTGACCGCAAGCTTCTTGCTTCAAGGGCGTTTGATACAAAAGAACACACAAAAAAACTGAATTCAATTCTTCATCCGGCAATAGTCGAAAAGTGCAAAGAAGAAGCCCAGGGACTTACGGTTCTTGACGCCTCTCAACTTTTTGAAGCAAATATGCAAAACGATTGCTATAAGATAATCGGTGTGCTTGCCGATGAAGATGTAAGAATAAAGCGTGTTATCATAAGAGATAATATTACCGAGCAGCAGGCAAAACTCCGTATGTCGGCACAGCTTGACAATGATTATTTCATAGATAATTGCGACTATATAATTTACAATAACGGCGAAGATGTTGCCGTTCAGACAGATAATATTTTGGAGGTAATCTTATGAGCGAAAAAGCAAAGCAGTTAAAAGATATGCTTTTTAACAAAAAAGAGTGCGGCATTGATTTTATGACAGATGACGAACTCAGAGAATGTGACGATTTTTGCGAGGGATACAAGGAATTTTTGTCAACTTGCAAAACGGAAAGAGAAGTTGCCGCTTGGGTTGAGGATTTGGTTCAGGCAAACGGATTTCAAAAATTTGACGAATTCGGCGACGCTCTTGAGCCGGGTGCAAAGGTTTACTATATGAACAGAGGTAAGTCGATTATTCTTTGCGTAAAAGGTAAGAGAAGTATAAAAGACGGCGTAAGAATTTCTGCCGCTCATATCGATTCGCCACGCCTTGACCTCAAACAATGTCCTGTTTACGAGCAAGACGGCTTGGGATATTTCAAAACCCATTATTACGGCGGTATCAAAAAGTATCAGTGGACGGCTATTCCGCTTTCACTTCACGGCAGAATTTGCAAAAACGACGGAACATTTGTTGATGTTCGTGTAGGTGAAGAACCGTGCGAACCTAAGTTTTGCATTACCGATATTCTTCCGCATCTCGGTGCCGACCAAATGTCACGCAAGGCAAACGAACTTGTAAAAGGTGAAGAACTTAATGTCGTAATCGGCTCCCGTCCGTTTAAGGACGATGAGGAAAGCGAGAAAATCAAACTCAATATTCTTTCTCTTCTTTATGAAAAGTATGGCATTGTGGAGCGTGATTTCCTTTCTGCAGAGCTTGAACTTGTACCGGCATTCACTGTTGACGATATCGGCTTTGACAGAAGTATGGTTGGCGGCTACGGACACGATGACCGTGTTTGCTCATATCCTGCACTTCAGGCAATTCTCAATATTGACGACGCACCCGAATACACGGCTATTACCGTTCTTACCGACAAGGAAGAAACCGGTTCCGACGGCAACACGGGTCTTAATTCTTCATATCTTAAATACTTTATCGAGGATTTGGCAAGACTTGAGGGCTACGAGGGCAGAGATGTGTTCCGCAATTCAAAATGCCTCAGTGCCGATGTAAATGCGGCTTACGACCCTACTTGGTCAACTCCTTTTGAGAAAAACAATACAAGCTTTTTGAATAACGGCGTTTGCGTTACAAAATTCACCGGTGCAAGAGGCAAGAGCGGAACTTCCGACGCAAGTGCCGAATATGTAAGCTGGGTTAAAACTCTTCTTGAAGAAAATCATGTTTTGTGGCAAAGCGGTGAACTCGGTAAGGTAGACGCAGGCGGCGGCGGAACAGTTGCAATGTATATCGCTAATTTAGATGTAGACACTATTGATGTGGGTGTGCCTGTTCTTTCAATGCACTCTCCTTACGAAATTGTTGCCAAGGTTGATGTCTATATGGCATATAAGGCATTTTTGACATTCTTTACAAAGTAATGAGTATAGTTATTTGTCCAAAATGTAAGGAAAAACTGAATATTGACGGCAACAGCCTGAAATGTAAAAACAACCACTCCTTTGATTTTTCGAAGGAGCGGTATGTTAATTTGCTTCTTACAAATAAGAGCGGCGACAAAAAGGGCGACAGCAAAGAGTCCGCACACGCAAGGCATAATTTCTTGGCAAAAGGCTATTATTCCGTGCTTAAAAATGCCATTGGCGAAAAAATGAAAGGCACGGTTCTTGATATTTGTTGCGGCGACGGCTATTACGATACATATGACGGCGAACTTTACGGCTTTGACATCAGTAAGGAAATGGTTCGTCTTGCCGCGAAAAACAATAAAAACGGCAAATATTTTGTTGCAAATCTTGCACAAATACCGATTGAGGACAATAGCGTAGATACGGCAATTCATCTTTTCGCTCCGTTTAACGATAAGGAGTTTGCAAGAATTCTTAAAGACGACGGCAGCTTGTACAGCGTTATTCCGGGCGAAAATCATTTAATTGAGATGAAAGAAATTTTGTATGATGTTCCGTACAAAAATGACGAAAAAGCACCCGACAGCAGGTGTTTGGAACTTGTCGAGCGTCAAAAAGTGAGCAAGAAAGTTCATATCTCAAATGCGGATTTGTTTGAACTGTTTTCTATGACGCCGTATTTTTACCGTACAAGCGAGGAAAACAAAAGTCGCCTTAAATCATCGGGCGACATTAATTTGACTGTTGAGTTTGTTATTTTGAAATATAAAAAAATCCTTGACATTGAAAGTTGAATTTGTTATAATCCCACCGTTAAACTTAATATGGTTTTTATTGGAAACGCACATTCTCCCGAATGATAACGAACAACACAAAAAGTTTGTAGTTATTATGAAAGGAGAATTTTTTATGCCAAAAACTAAATTTCAGGATGTAGTGTTCACAATTATTATGGTGCTTGTTATGGTGTACGCAATGGTTTGCTACAACATAGCATTTGACAAAGGAGGTATGTCAAATGAGATATTCCTTCTTGCACTTCACGAGCTTCCGATTATGGGCGTTGTCGGATTTTTGTTTGAATTCATTTTTGTGGGTAAGCTTGCTCAAAAAATCACATTCAAGCACTTCAATCCGCAAAACACAAATCCGTTTGTGCTGACCGTTATGATTTCAAGCGTTACAGTTGCATTTATGTGTCCGCTTATGAGCCTTGTTGCAAGCTTGCTTTTCGGTTTCACCGGTGCAGGGGACATTGTTTCAAACTTTTTAAAAATCTGTGTTCGCAATTTTCCTATGGCTCTCGGCTGGCAGATTTTCTATGCAGGTCCGTTTGTAAGATTTGTTTTCAGATTGCTTTTTAAGAAACAGCTTCAAAACGATTGATTTTGAAAGTTCATAATGTTATACTCTTTATATAGTATTTGTTAGGAGTGATATTATGGATTTAATTCCAAGCTTTCAGGTTGACCACAACCGTATTGTGCCGGGTATTTATGAATCAAGACTTGATGAGTTGGGCAGTGAATTTGCCACAACTTTTGATATAAGAATGAAAAAGCCGAACGCAGAACCGGCAATTCATCCAAATGCAATGCACACAATCGAGCATATCGTTGCCACTTTTCTTCGTAATGACGACGAGTGGAAAGACAGAATTATTTATTGGGGCCCTATGGGCTGTCTCACCGGCTGTTATCTTATAGTCAAAGGTCATCCGACTCCGCAGGAAATTTTGCCGCTTATGATAAGAGCGTTTGAATATTGTGCCGATTATGAGGGCGAAGTTCCCGGTGCAAATCCGAAAAATTGCGGCAACTATATTCTTCACGATTTGAATATGGCAAAGTACGAAGCAAAGCTTTTCGCCGATATTCTCAAAGACAATCCGGGCTTTGAATACCCTGTTGAACAGCGTATCCAAACCGAGCACGGACAAACATTTTACGATTCGTAAACCGTAAGGGGCTGTCGATAAAGCCCCTTTTTTATTATATAAAATTGATATTTCGCAGGTAGGTGTAGGTTTGGTAGATTTCTTCCGATTTTGAAATTTTGAATTCGCCGCCGTATTTTTTGGATATCTGCTTTATGATTTTTGTGCCGTTGCCGTGGTCGGGCAGCGGATTTTTTGCTTTGTGCGGTATGTAATGATTTTCGGTGTTGATTTTAATCAGCTTGTCATTGATTTCAATGTTAATTTTAATTTGCCTGTCATCACATTCCTTTGTTGCGTTTATTGCATTGTCGCAAAGATTCAGCAAAATTCTGCTGATGTCGATGTCGGAAATTTTGCAGTCGGCAGTCTCGTTTATTTCACTCAAAATTGTGATTTCGTGTTCCTTGGCTTCGTTTGATTTCATATACAGCACGGTGTTGATTATGTTGTTTCTGCAAGGCGTGATTCCCGATATTTTGGTGACTTCGTCGGTTGACTCATCAAGCATTTTCATAGCTTCTTCAATTTCGCCTGCCGCAATGAGCGATTTAACGGTTTTGTTTATGTTGCGTATGTCGTGCCTAATTTGCTTCAAATGCTCTTGTTCGTTGTTCATAATCAAAGCGTTTTGGTATTCAAGTTCATTTTTCGTGGCTTTGATTGTCAACTGCTTGTTTCTTTCGTCGGTATAGATTATTCTGTCGATAATGAAAATTGAGAAGAAATCAATAGAAAATGCAATTATATAAATGAAAGTGCAAATTATAAAATAACCTTCTTCGTATTCAACCTTGGCGTTTTCCGGAGTTATTCCAAGCAAAAGCACCGCCGGAATAATGTTCGCAATCGGGAAAAAGTAGAAATACGCATATTTCAGCGAAAATGTGCTTCTCTTGTTTTTGTTAAACAGTTTAAATAGCAGTGCAAAAAGATAGCCGTAAACAAAGTATATCAGTGACGCACAAAGCAATAGACCCAAACTCATTTTATAGGACGGCAAGTTGCCTACCGTTCCGTTTACCTCGTTTATAAAGAAAAATGAGCTGGTCATTCCCATTAATATCCATTTGACCAGTGATAAAAAAGTTATTTCAACAGAATGTAAGAACTTTTTTATGAATGTAGCTTCAGTGCATGCTGTTATGACAATAAAATGGATTAAAAATAACAATACGACATCTATTAAAAATATATAATCTAACCCTGTTAGGTTGTCCTCAATAGGTTTTAAATTTTGATTGATTAAGTCATAAATTGTGTATAGAAAAACAGTTGAAAACAGTGTTACGAATTTATTGTATTTATCTTTTGTAAATGAATGGATAATTACAAAATCAGAAAAGCTTTTTGAAAAAGAAAATAGTAAAAAGAAAAAAGAAAATTCGGTTAAATCAATAATTCTGTCCATCATATCTCCAAATATTTTTTGTATTGTTCTATTAATTCCTTGTATTTACTGCGTGAAATCGTAATTTCCGTTTTGTTTTGCAATATGTATTTGTGCCAAAAATATGCCGTTACATAGTCAAAATTGACGGCAAAGCACCGACTGCATTGTTGAAAGTTTAACCCCCCCGATTCAATAATCGTTGACATTTTGTCTTTTGCAACAAGGCTTGTGCCGTCGGCAAAATACAGCTTGATGTTTTTGTTTTGCGTTTCTATGTACATTACACTTCGCAGGTCAACAACCTTGTTCACTTTGTCGCACGCCACCACAATTTTGCTCTTTTGAGCCTTTGATATGTTATTTATGCACTTGTCAATTCCGCCGAACAGGTGCTCTTTTTTATATTTAATCTTGTCAACATACCAAGAGGGTGAAACACACGAAATGTTGTATATCTCTCCCGGATACGATGTGATAATAATAACTTCGCACGGAAGCACATCGTTGCTTTTGGCAATCAGGTTTATTGAATTTTTGCCGTTTATCATCACATCCAAAAGCAAAATGTCGCAGTCCTTAACCGCCTCGTCAAGTCGGTCGGTTGTGTGAACAACATTTATTCCGCATTTCGTGCTTTTTGACGAAAAGTATTCCTCAACATCGTTTTCAAGTTTTTGACAGAACTTTTTATCGTCGTCACAAATCAAAATGTTTATCATTTTCCTGTTCCTCATAATTATACATTAATTATACATATATAATAACACAAAATTCATAATTTGGAACAACGATTTTGTGCATTTCACGCCTGTGTACTACATTTCACGCCAAAACTATTTACTTCACGAATTGTAAGTGGTAATTTATGTATAAGTTGTTAATTAACGGAGGTAAATTTATGAAGAAAACAATTAGTTTATTGATGTCGGTTGTCGTTATTTTGACCTGTGCTTTCGGTTTCTCGTCAACGGCATTTGCAAAAACCGTTGAGGGTGAATGCGGTGACAACGCCACCTATGTTTATGATTCATCAACGAAAACATTAACAATCAGCGGAACGGGTGCCATTGGTGATTATACTCGTTCACCAAGACCTTGGGATGAAGAGAATGATGTTAAAATTGAAAAGTTGGTTATTAAAGAGGGGATAACTTCGGTCAGCGATTATCTTTTTTATAACGAAGGTCTTAAATCGGTTAAATTTCCGTCAACCTTAACAAGTATAGGCAAGTATTCTTTTGCATTAAACAATTCTCTTAAAAATGTTAAGCTTCCAAAAAAGCTTAAAACTATTGGAGACAAAGCGTTTTTACAAAAATATAACAAAAAGCAAAAGTATTCAAAATCGGTAACTATTCCTAAAAGCGTTAAAAAAATAGGCAAAAATGCTTTTGGATATTCTTATGATTATGATAATGTTTTGCAAAAATTTTTAGAGCCGGGTGAACAGCCTGCTAATTATAAAGTTAAAGGCTTTAAAATTTACGGTAAAAAAGGTTCAACCGCACAAAAATATGCCAAAAAGCATAAGATGACATTTGTTGTTAAATAAGGAGGAAAACAATGAAAAGAGTAGTTAGCTTATTAATGTCGGTTGTAATGCTTTTGAGCTTTGCAATGGGTATGAATTTAACCGTTCTTGCAGATGACGGTAAAACAATCAAATCTGCTACCTTAACACTGGCTAAACCGTATACCGTATATGAGGGTAATTATGCCGGTTATTCCGAGGGTACTGACGACAAAGGAAATCCATACAGAGAATATCTTTATTTAGCACTGGATTTTAATGCCGGAGATGTGGTTGATATTACATTTTCTGACGGAACAACAGATAAATATACTTATTATGTTGGTGATAGTAAAGATGGCGGATGGTATAATTCCGACGATGAAAAAATATATATTTATTCCCATGATTTTACTATTGATACCGCTGACGGATTAGGTACAGCATATGCTTCATATGGAATTATGGATAGCAATTATAATGATTACGGCTATGATATTGAAGATGTGCCTGTTGAAATTATAGAAAATCCTGTTAAGTCATTTTCACTCGCTCCTGTAAATTCATACAAAATTTATGAAAAGGCACACGGCTATTATGATGATGAAAAATATTGGCATTATGATGCACCTGATTTTAACGAGGGTGATAAAATTACTGTAAATTATACAAACAGAACCGAAACATATACTTATAAAAAGGATTATTCAGAGTATGGTTATTCCCTTAAATTCTTAAATGATAATAATGATGACGAAATTTTAGATGTTGATAGTTATAGTTTTGACCTCGACGGAACAGGTAAAACAACTTTTGAAGTAAAGCTTATCGATTACGGAAGAACAATTGATGTGCCTGTTGAAATTGTAGAAAATCCTATTGATACATTTTCATTTGTTCCAATAAAGGGCTCGTGTACTGTAACCGAAGGTGATTATTTTGGAGGTTCTGTTGATTTTGATAATGATGGAAACCCTTACGAAATATATTTTTATCGAGTTGAGTTTAACGAAGGTGATAAAATTACTGTAAAATATACAGACAAAACTTCGGAAGAATTTGTTTATAAAAAAGGTGAAATTTGGGATTTTGTAAATGATAAAAGCGAGGTTTTAAATGTTTATAGTCGTCAGTTCCGTGATAATGGTTTGGGTGAAACAAGTTTTAAACTTGAACTCACCGATTATGGTAAAACTATAAATGTACCGGTAACTGTTGTTGCTAAGTCATCAGGCGGCTCAACAAGTGGCGGCTCAACAAGCGGTGGCGGAGCAGCACCTGCACCTACCACAGATGACAGCCAAAAGACTGAAGAGCAAAAGCCTTCAACTTCAACCGCAACCACAACTGCAACTGCAACACAGAAGCCTGCAACCGTTAAGGTAAGCAAAACAACGGCAAAGAAAAACGGTGTTGTTGTAACTTGGAAAACTGCAAAAGATGTAACGGGCTACGAAATTCAGCTTGCAACAGATAAAAAGTTCAAAAAGAACAAGAAGACTGTAAAAGTCAACAAGAAGAATGCAAGCAAGAAAACTGTCAAAAAGCTTAAATCAAAGAAAAAATATTATGTTCGTGTTCGTTCATACAAAATCGTAAACGGTAAAAAAGTTTACGGCAAATGGTCTAAGATTAAGACGGTTAAAACAAAATAAACTTATAAGGTTTTAAATTTAAGATTCACGATTCACAATCCCCCATTACGGCTCCTCTTTAATGTTATATAAAGGGGAGCTGTTACCGTTTTAATTGGGATAAAATCGACTAAAACGAAAATGAAAAGTGCCGCAAACTTGATTGTCTGCGACACTTTTTTAATAGTGTTATTAATACGCTTGGAGCGTTTAGAGACTTTGCCTTGGCAAAACTACTTTAACTTTGAACAAATCGCCGTCGATAAGGATTTCCATTCTGCCGTGCATAGCCTGACAAAGGTTATCGGCAATTGAAAGTCCCAAACCGTTGCCCTCTTTGTTTCGTGATTTGTCACCGCGAACAAAGCGTTCTTTCAGTTCGTCTGCCGAAATATCAAGCGGCTGAGCCGAAACATTCTTAATTTCAAACACGGCTGTGTTGTTTTGTTCGTAAACATCCGCATAAACTCTTGAACCTTTTGCCGAATACTTGCGTGCATTTGACATCAGATTTTCAATAACCCTGTAAGTCTTTTGACCGTCTGCGATTGCCGAAAGGCTTTTTTTGTCGCCTTTGAAAATGAGTTCAAGTCCGTTGTCGGCAAATTCCTGTTGGTGTTCAACGACTGCCTGTGTGGCAAGCTCTCCCAAATCAAGCTGAACCAGATTGAGCTTTACCACTCCGCTGGTAATCTTTGACGCCTCCACAAGGTCGTCAATAAGTCGCTTCAGCCTGCCACCCTTTTCGTCAAGAACACCAATGTATTCCTGTGCTTTTTCGTCTTGAATATCGCAATGCTTCAAAAGGTCAACATAAGTGATAATTGATGTGAGCGGTGTTTTGAGGTCGTGCGAAACATTGGTAATAAGCTCGCTTCTCATTCGTTCGTCACGAACCGCCTTGTCAACCGCACGGTTAAGTTCCTCGGTTGTGTATTTTTGTGCATCCACAAGCATTTTGAGGCTTTGCGGAAGTTTTTGATAGTTAACTCTCGGCGGTCGTCTTTCGTTAAACGCCTTGATGATTTCGTCAAGGTCCATAATATATTTTACAACAAACACCAGGCTTGCCGCATTCAACCCAAACCAAGCAAAGCAAAGGAGCAATCTCACTCCGCTTGCATCACAAATCGACACAAAGAACATCAACAGCAAATTGACAACACCGTAACCGATGAGATATGCCATTAATTGCTTTTTAAACACATCAGGACGGTATTTTAAGAACGCAATACCTTTCTTTGCAGGTTTTGCAACAACTGTCTTAAAAAGCCATACAAAGCACTTTATCAGCATATAAACAAGTGTGTTTTTGAAAAATCCGCTGTGAGCCTTTACCTGTCTTGCCACCGATGTGAGCCGTTCGCTTATAACAAGGAAAATCGCAAAAGCAAGAGCACAAACAAGAGGCATGAACATATTTGCGTTTACAACACCGGCAACCATATCCGCTAAAGTGCTGTAAATATCCGCTTCGGAAAACAGGCTTTTAGCATAAAAATAAAGTGAATTAATCAACAGGAAAAATCCGCCTGCAACAAGTCCGCCGCTTACAAGAAAATGCAAATCGTTTGGCACTTTGTCGATTTTGGAAGTTTTGTATTCACTGCCTTTTCTGCCTGCAAGCACGCAGTTCCAAACAAGGAGCAACAGCAAAAGTATGATGCAGGCAACGCTCACGGCAAAGTTTTTCATCGGATTATGATTGACTTTGTCAAAGTTTTCCTGAATTTCGGAATAGTAATCATTCTTTGCCTTGCTCATATCAATTTGAAAATAAGCCTGCTTTGTGTTATTGGTGTAAAAATCATCAGAAACATTGCAAAGCGAATAAAATCTGTTTCTGCCCAAATTGTCCTCGCCGAGCCAAAAGCCTTTATCTGCCGTGACGCTCTTTTTGAATGTGTTTACATCGTCAACATTTGTGTAAACGATACCGTCTTTTGACTCAATGTAAAATTGCAAAGCATCCGAAACTTCGGTTTGAGTGAGATAAGGTCCGAGATTTTCGGTTACTTCTTTATCAAACTTTTTTTCAAGATAATTTTGTGCCTGTTCGCTTGAATATGAGAACGGAACAGAACAGTTAAACCACAAATAAACGCCGGTTGAAAACTCTCCCTCATAATCTTTTTGAAAGTAGAAAACATCGCTTCCGAACTCATCGAATTTATGTTGAATATTATAGAGCGATGAAGCGTCGTCATAATCAACATCACCGTCATCATCTTCGTTATCATCGTCGTCATAATATTCATTATAATAATCATTATACGACTTTGTAAGCGATTGGCTGTTTGCATCATAAAAACTTTTTGATTCAAGGTATTTTGCAAGCATACCGTCAACAAATTCTGTTTTCTTTTTTTCTATCTGCTTTTGCATATAGTTTCGATTTGACCAAGCAAGCACCGAATTGACATCTGTTCTGAAATCATTTTCAAATCCGTTTGTGTCATAAACAGTGAGGTCATTGCTCAGGCAATCGCCGAAGCCAAACAGATACGCCGATTTGACAACTTCGATTCCGTTGAGCATACCCACGACAACGAAAACCAACGCAAGCAAAAACGATATTATTCTTGCAAACTTTTGTGTTTTAATATTTTTCAATTTTGTATCCAAGTCCATACACCACCTTTAGATATTTAGGGTCTTTGGGGTTAATCTCGATTTTTTCTCGGATATTTCGTATATGTACGGTTACGGTTTTTTCTATGCCGAACGAAGCCTCGTTCCACACAGCCTCATAAATCTGCGAAGAAGAGAGAACCACATTCATATTCTGCATAAGATATTCAAGAATTCTGTATTCACGGGCTGTGAGGTGAACCTCCTCGCCGTCAACGGTAACACGCTTTGACTTTGTGTCGAGCACAAGTCCGCCTGTGATAAGTTGACTGTCGGTTTTCACCATAGAGCCGAGGGTTGAGTAACGCCTGATTTGACTTTTTACTCTTGCCACAAGTTCAAGTGGGTTAAACGGCTTTGTAACATAATCGTCCGCACCGAATGAAAGTCCGGCGATTTTGTCTGTGTCCTCGCTCTTGGCAGAAAGAAGAATAATAGGAAAATTCTTGTTTTCTCTGATTTTCAGCATAGCGTTCAAGCCGTCAATCTTGGGCATCATAATATCAAGGATGAGGCAGTGCACTTCGTTATTTTCCGCAACCTTGATACATTCCTCGCCGTCAGACGCCGTAAGAACATTGTAGCCCTCGTTTTCAAGATAAATCTTAATTGAATTTTGAATTGCGATGTCGTCATCGCATACTAAAACCGTGTACATATTTTCCCCTCCGGTGATTGTATTAAACCATACCGAATTAAAAAACAGTTTAAGAAAAAGTAAAGAACTGTCAAAGAATTAAATTGTTTGCGGGCGAATGATTTTCAATTTATAATTAAGTAGGGGAGGATAATATCCTCCCGCAAATTATTTCCGCAAAATTATTTTTTTCTGATATAGTGGTATCTTTTGTTTTGCGTAAAGATAAATACAGCCGACATAATGAATGCACAGGCCTCCGCAACGGTGATTGAGAACCAAATTGCACTTTTGCCAAATATGAGAGGCAGAGTAAAAACGCAAACGATTTGGAATAAAAGCGTACGCACAAACGATATTATTGCACTGATAAGACCGTTGTTGAGAGCGGTAAAAAATGCCGAAGCGTAGATGTTGTAGCCGATAATCAAATATGATGTTGCAAACAGTCTGAACGCCATAACCGTTAATTCAAACAAGTCTTTGTCATATCCGACATAAATATTTGCAATTGGACCGGCAAGGAAAACGGAAGCCACAGTGATGATTGCCGACGCACAAAACAGAATACCGAGGCTTTTTCGGAATATGTTTTGTAATTCTTTGTCGTTTTTTGCACCGTAGTTGTATCCTACAATCGGTGCGGAACCGATAGAATAGCCGATAAATACCGAAGTAAACAGGAAGTTTACATACATAATTGTGCCGTAAGCCGCCACGCCGTCCTGACCGTAGTATTTCATCAGCTGATAGTTATACATCATATTTACAAGACTCATAGAGAGGTTGGTCATCAATTCGGACGAACCGTTTGTGCAGGTTTTAACAAAAGCCTTGCCGTCAAAATGAGTTTTGCAAAGTTGAAGCGAGCTTGTATTTTTTCTTATAAAGTACACAAGCGGAATGACGCCGCCGAGCGTTTCGCCCGTGACTGTTGCCACGGCGGCACCGACTATGCCCCATTTGAACACGGCAACAAACAAAAAGTCTAAAATAATGTTTGAAAATCCGGCTGTAAGCGTTACGGCAAGCCCGATTTGCGGTTTTCCTGCCGTTGCCATAAAGCTTTGAAAAAACACCTGAAGCATAAACGGAGTTACGCTGATTGTGATGATTCTGCCGTAAAGCACGCAGTATTCAAGCATAGTTTCGTCTGCACCGAGCAGTTTGGCAATTTGCGGCATCCATATTTCTGCGGCAACAAACACGGCAAGACCCACCGCTATTGTAACATAAACGAGCATAGAAAATATTTCGTTTGCCTTTTTCCTGTCGCCCTCGCCGAGAAGTCTTGACACAATAGCGTTACCGCCCGTGCCGAACATAAATCCTATAACGCTCATCATCATTAAAAACGGCATAATAAGATTTACTGCGGCAAACTGCGTTTTCCCTGCGTAGTTAGACACAAAATAGCCGTCAACAACATTATAAATGCTTGAAAACATCATCATAATAATTGACGGTATCGTAAATTGCATTAATTTTTTTAGATTAAAATGGTCTGAAATTTGTATCTTCATTTTCCCTCTCCGATATTTTGTACTTTAATGACTATAACATATATAATCTTTTTTGGCAATAGCAAAAGGGCTGTCGATAATGCCAAGGTACTCTCAACCAAGTGTTGCCTTGCCGAGTTGTGGCAGAAATATAAAAACGAATCATATTCAATTTCGCTTTGCATCGTGAAAAAAGCAAAAGCTCCTGCTGATAAAAACAGCAGGAACCGGTTTTTTTACTGTGTTTCCATGGCATACTGCACAATCATGGGATCATCATATGCCGCCCACATAGAGCGGTTCTCGTCCAGCGTCTTGAGCTGTTTCATTTCATCGGCAGTCAGCTCAAAATCAAAAATATCCAGATTTTCTTTCATACGCTCTTTGTGTGTACTCTTCGGGATTGCCACAATGCCACGCTGAACATGCTGCC
>CAVBQD010000013.1:0-21245 GCA_963597385.1 bacterium
CTGCCGGTGCGGTACACTTGGTGTAATCGCTCTTACAAACAGGACAGTCGCCATCCGGGTCGCTTTCTGTACACTTGCCGGTGCAAGTACATACACCGTCTCCCGACGAAGGCGTTGCCTTACGCAAAGTGTCTGTGTAATTTTCATCGTGCTTGCCAAGTTCAATATAGCTGAGTGCAGTCATATTGCCCGAGCAGAACACCGTTGAATTGTCACGAATCTTAATATTGCTGAGCGTTGCCTTAATCGAACCGCACGAATAAACCGTTGAAGATGTTTTTGCTTCAAACGAGGTACCGCACTTGACATCGCTTCCGCTGTAAAGAATGCCGTGTTCACGAACACAAATATAGTTCCAAGCGGTAATGTTTTCTCTTGCAAACAATTCCGAATACTGACCCACATCAATATATCTGTGTGTGTAAATCTGACCGCCTGAGTAAATGCTTGAGTCGTGCATAAGCTTAACTGCACCGTAAGGAGCATAATCCTTGCCGGTCTTGATTGTTGTGCCCGGATAAATGCTTATCTTTCTGTCAAGGTCAAGTTTGCCCTGAACATAAACATAACAAGCGTTTGCATAGTTGTAATCGTAATCCGGATTTTGAATTAAGTTACCGCTGTCGTTTCTGATAAAGCGAGGCTCGTCGTCTTCATCAACGAATGTGCCTTTTGACGCCCAAGTGTCGCCGTCGTCCGAAGTGTTGAGTGCTCTGCCTATTTCAAAAGCCGTAATCTTGCTGACAAGGTCTGTTCTGTTTACCAAATCGCCGTAAACATAGAGTTTTGTCATGTCCGAGATTTTCGCTCTGCCGTTGAGGAAAGCACTGCCGTGAATATAAAATCTGTTGAGCATAGTTTTTGTTCTGCCCTCTTTGAGTGTTTGGTTAACATCAAATCGGTTGTTAACAATAAACTTAAAGTCGTCATAATCATATCCGCTGAGCGAGAGCGTAACATTGTTTGCAACGGTTTGAAGCCAAGTAATAAAGTTAGTCTTTGTGTTGACCTTGCCCTTATCCTTGCCGTCCACAATAAGCGTTACATTCTTACGCGGTGAGAAAATACTGTTGGTGAAGAACGCACCGCCGACATAAATACTTGCATTTGAGAAAATATCAAGATAGTTCCAAGTGGAAATTGAGTTACCGCTGCTTGCACCGCCGATGTTTCCTGCAAGGTCACCGCTGCTTCCCGTGCCGAGAGTACTTGTTACCATATTACCGCCGACATAGAGATAACTGCTTGAATTGAGGTCGTCAATACTGTTAACCTGTTCCGAAACACCGATTCTCGAACAACGCTTCGACATAAAGTCGCCGTCGCACATAAACAGTGAGTTACGCATTGTAACAGTACCGCCGCTTGACCAGCAGTCGCCTGCGATAACGGTTTTTGAATTTGCCTGAGAAGAAATTGCAATATAGCTGATTGCATATTCCTTATTTGAATATACGGTAAGCGAACCGTCAACATACATACTGCCGTAGTTTTGAACAGAACCGCCGATATTATTGGCGTCTGCATTTTCGCTTGTACCGGTTTGAAGTGAACCGCCCGCATAGAAGAGAGCGTCTGTGTTCATTGCACATTCGCTGCTGTTACGGCTTCCGTTAAATACATAGCCGTTTACGATTGAGTACGAACCTTTCTTATCGCCCTCTAAGTTAGAAGCGTTACGGTAGAAGATTTCAACATGGTGAATGTAATAATCGCTGTATTCATCATATCCGTTAAGCCTGCTACTGTCCAAAGTATGACCTACCCTGCCGGTGTAGCCGACTTGACCTTTGGCATAGAAGATACCGCCGTTGATGATAGCCATACCGTAGGTTGCGTCACCCTCTGCCGAGAATATAGGACATCTGCTTGCGTCCCCGATAGATTCCGGTCTGTTGAATGTGATATAACCGCCAAGCATTGCAACATTGTTACCGAAGTTTGCTCTTGAATACTCTTCCGCAAGAATTGATGTTCTCGGAGCGTTTTCGTACTTAGCACCGCTGCCGTCATCTTCTGTACGGGTTGCGTAAACAGCCTCTTTGTTTTCACCGATGGTTCTCATCCACAAAGTACAGGTTACTTTGTATCCCTTGATGTAAACCGGTTGCATAATGTTGATTTTTGCGTAGTTTTGGATATATCCCTCAAAGATGATTGTGTTTTCGGACTGATTGCCGTTTTTATCCACGCCGCCGATATAAATACTTGCGTCATGGTTATCCGTATCACCGTTTTTAACCGATATGCCCAAATAATTCTTACTTTGGTCATTTTGGTTTGTAGCCCATTTTCTTGAATTGGTTGCTTCGGTGCCGTCGGATTTTTTATAGTTGGAATATTCGCCCTTAACAAAGAACTTGCCGTAGTTGAAAAGGCATGAATCCGCATAGAATGTTCCGCCGCACGAGAAAGATGTACCCTTTCCGATATATACGGCATTACCCGTATTATTGGAATAGCCGTTTGAATATACATCGCCCGATACGCAAACCGTTGATGTACCCTCGGTAATTACCGATTCACCACGGTTCGGAACAAGATTTCCGCCGCTTACGCCGGCTTTACTTGTACCCGAATTTGAAAGGTTGCCGTTAATAAGCAAATCATTGTCAATATAAATCTGCTGTGAACCGTAAGCATTCAAATAATTCTTGAGTTTGAGCACACCGCTGTTGGTTTTACCGATAAATACATCGGCTTTTGAACCTGCAATATCAATAAAGTCTTCAAAGCTTGAATTTGTAAGCGAGCCGTATCTGTCCGAAAGCTCTGTACCGTTGTAGTAAATCTTACCCATTACATACAGATGACCGTAAACAACTATGTTTCCGACACCTATAAGATAGATATTTCCGCCGACACAAAGCGTTTGATTTTCCTCAATTTGCAATGTGTTTACAATGCTGACATTACCTGTTGTAACAACGCTTGAATTTGCGTTAGGGAAGTTCTTTGTACTGATAGGCCAGCTTACGCTCGGGTCGTACAAATAAGTAGAATCCGATGAAACGCTGAGTTTTGAATCCGGAATCGTTACATTTTTAGGAGTGTAAAGAAGACTTCCGTTAGTGAGCGTTACCATATTTATTACCGGAGATTCATATGCCGACTCGATAGCCAAGAAGTATACCATAGCGGCATTACCTATGACATTTCTGAACAAAACATCTTCGCCGTAGCAGTAAAGTCCTGCGTCGGTTACATACACATCGGTATAAGGAGCATATACATCGTCTTTAATGTAAAGCAAGCCTGCGTCTTGAACATAAAAGTTCATTTCCGAGTCGCTGTTGTACTCGCCGTAAACATACATACCGCCCTTAACGATTTGCGTATTATTGTAAGAAGTAACATCAACATCGGTGCCGAAGTAAAGTCGTGAACCGACCTGATTGCTGTTAATCGAACCGCTGTAGATAGTACCGCTACCCTTGCCGTATACGCTGTATACAGCTTTCTTTGCATTTGCGTCGCTGTTTTCGGCAATTGTTACGCCGTTGCCGTAATCATTTGTAGGAACATCGCCGTAAACATAAACCTGAGCCGTACCTATCATATAAATTGCACTTGAATTGTACGAAAGTGAGTTTGCAACATCAACATCGCCGTAAACATACAGTTCGCCGTTAGCGGTACTGATTGAGCCGTAGCCGTAAATGTCACCGTTTACATACATATTACCCTCGTTGAAAATAGAAATGCTGTCGCGGTGATTTTCAACTATAAAGTCTCCGCCGCCGTCCAAAGCAAAGTTTGCACCCGACATATTCATAAAGTATCTTACAACAAAATCACTGCCCGATTCAACATAGAGATTGCCGTAGTTTTGAATTCTCTCGGCATTAATGCCCTTGAGTGTAAGGTTTGCTCTGTTTACAAGATAGCCGTTAATAGTAAGGTTGTTGTTATACTTAAACGAGCAATTCTGATAAAATTCAATATGGTCTGTTGTAATGTCGCCCTTGTTGACATAAAGAGCACTGTTTTCCTTGCAGGAGAGCATCGTTGTTATTCTTATGCTTCCGCCGTCAACAAAAATGTTTGCATAGTTGTTTACGGTATCGGCTTCAAGGGTGTACGACGATGAAGAACCGACATAAATAATCGAATTTTCCTCGCCTGTTTTGCCGTTTGAATTATTGTTAACTGTACCGGTAACTTCAACAGTGCCGTGGCTGTAAATCTTGCCGGTGTTGGTAATGTTTTTACCGCGGATACCGTAGCATTCAAACTTACCGCTGTTTGTCAAATCCTCATAAACAAAGATTTCTCTGTTTGAAGCAACTTGACCTTTATTGTTAATGCTTGTAACGCTTGATGTAGCCGTGCCGACATTACCGTACAGTTCAATAACACCGTTTTCATTATTGATAATGTTTGAAACAGAACCGCTTGTAATGTTCAAATACTCAACACTTACAACACCGCTGTTTTCAAGGCTGTTGAATTTGGCGTCGCTGTTTGAACAGATGAAGTTTGTATTTGTTACCTTGCCTGTTGAAGAAATTGTACCGGCAACAGCGATTTCACCGCTGTTTGTAACCTGATTAAAGGTTGCACCGTACGAAGTCACCTGAATTTTGCCCGTGTTTGTCACAAGACCTGTAAATTCAGCCGAACCGTTAATCTTCAATTTATCACTGTTTGTAAGAGCAGCGAACTGCGAATTACCGTCAATTTCAATAAAGCCGGAATTATTTGCCGTTCCGTTTGAAGTAAACGAGTTCATCGCCTTGATATTTGCGTTTGTATTATTTGTGAGCAATGTGTTTACAACAATGTTTTCAGCCTGAATGTCAGCCGTATTTGTAATATTGTCGACTTTTAACAGTGATTTACAAATAACCTTGCTTTCCTTTTCGTTATTGAGCGTGGTTGAAGTAAAGTTACCGCTTACATAAACGGTTGAACCGCGTGACTGTGCCGTGTTGTACTTATTGTTAAGCACACTTATATTTGCAGTGCCGTAAACTTGGATTTTGTTTGTATTATTAATTGTTATTGACGAACAATTAAGTGAACCTGTACTGCCCGGGTTGGAATCCGTCGGAGCAACGCCGACCAAAATCTTGCCCGAATTTTCAATTGAACCGCTGACTTCCAAATTATTTGTAACAAACAATTCCGATTTGTTGTCAATTGTCGTTGCATTACAATTTGTTTCAACCAAAAGCTTACCCGAATTTACAGTAAGGCTGTTTGCCGAAGCGATTTTTTGAACCTTAACGCTGTTGTTCACAATGAAATTATGAACGGTAAGTACGCCGATATATGTTGACGAGCCGTCGTTGACGGTAAGGTCATTAATGTTAACTTCTTCGTCCTTAGGAACGCAGAATCCGCCACCCGATTCAACGGTGAGGTCGGCAATCTGCAAGCCCGGAGCAGAAAGATAACAACCGTCATACAGCGTGTAACTGCGAGAAGCCAAACCGGTAATTGTACCGGTTGCACCGATTGCAAAGACTTTGTTGGTTGACGAATCAAAGCTGTCGGAAAGCTTAAATGTGCTGTTGCCCGATACGCTTTCGCCGCTGTCGTTATTACCAAGGAGGAGCTTAGCCCCCGGATTCATCTCAATGCTCTTCGAGTTATTTACATAAATCTCCTTTGTTGCAAAGACATGAGCATTTTCAACAAATACAAGCGTATTTGTATCAATTTTGTAGCATATCGCATTTGCAAGCCAAGCTGTATTACTGCTGTTACCCGCTTTAATCATATCGGTAACAATAGTTGAGCCCGATTCACAATTATATGCCGAAGCGTCAATTCTGTGATATGTGTCAAAATTAGGGTTATCGGCAGGAGCATTCGGCAATGTTACAAGAACGGAACCGCTCTTCATCGTGATTTGATGTCCGTTTGTCGCTCTTACAACACCGATTGTTTGAGCCGTGTCATATGACCAATCGACCGGTCTGTTTGCAACAACAATTGCATTTTTGCCGATGTTGATGTCACCCGAGCCGTTTGTAGAAATGTCTCTGCCGAGGAAGACTCTTGCACCATCTTTAATATTGATATTACCGCTGCCGCTGTTGAAGTAGAGTGCTCTTGTGCTGTAAACCGTTCCGCCGATATTAAAATCGCCGCTGCCCGAACGCTTGTAAATATCACCGCCTGCGTAAACCTGTGCGGTCGTTGCAATGTCCGCTTCCTTAAAGAAGATATGCGATTTTGATACGAGAACAGAATTTTCACCGATTTCAATCTTACCGTCTTGAATTTCTATATTACCGCCAACAATAACCTTTGAGTTCTTACCGATTGTAAACCACTTGTCGCTGAAGACATGAAGATTACCGTCACAAATTACAGTAGTATTATCGCCTATATTAAGGTCGCCTCTGTTTATATTGATATTACCGGTTACATAAAGATAAGTTTCTTTTGTGCTGTCGGTTGTACCTATTCTTGACCTTGCACTACCCTTACTGTCATCTGCTTTAAGGTCACCGTTTACAACTGCGGAACAACCGGATTTTAATGATATACCATAATATTTTGCAACCGATCTCCACGGATTGTCAATGTTGCCGTTGTAGACGGTTTTATCGCTGAGATACCATTCCCAGTTGTCGCCTTCTGAATAATTGGAGCCAACGCTGTTTACTCTACCGCTTGTTGCCCAACCGGTCGTTGATTGTTTAAGTGCATAAAGCTCGTTATATTTAGCCGTAACCTTTGACTGAATTTCATCAGGTGAAATTGCAAAATCGTTACGGGTTTCTTCAAGAATTTCGGAAACAGGCTTTTCAACCACGCCGTCCTGACCCGGAAGCAAACTTTCATAGGTATAGCTTTCGCTGACCTTTGTGCCGTCCGGCTTGGTGTAATTCTTTGAAATGCTTGTTTGATTTTCCGAAACGGTTATACCGGTGCTTGCCTCAACATCGTAACCGAGTTCTGCAAGAGACTCTTCAATCAATGTCTTATAGCGTGACACAACAGGGTCAACCGCCAAATCGGCAGGAACAGACAGTTCCTGACTGCTGAGTTCCTTTGAAATTTCCTTAATTTGTGCGATTTTGCTTTCAAGATAATTTTTCTTTGTGCCGGTTTTCATAAGGAAAACATCGTCTTCTGCCGGAGCGGCGTCGTTAAACTTGCTGTCTTCCGAAAGCATAAGCGTGTTTTCAATATAGTGCTTTTTCTTTGCTACGGCGTCGTCGGCATAGTGTTTTTCATAGTCGTGAACAGACGCGTCGTTATAATCATCGTCCACCTGAACTTCTGTTTTTTCCGTGTTTTCAACAGCGTCCTTGCCGTACTTACTGTCGTTTTTCTTTGCAAAATCCGAAACAACATTCTTTGCCGTGTTAAGATTTCCGTTTGAATCGTAAAGGCTGATTCCGTTGAATGTTGTGTGATTTGTATCACTTGATTTATATTTTGAAAGCGTGTACGAATTATAATCCGTACTGTTGCCCGATGAATCCGTTGAGGTAAGTCTGTACTTCAAAAGCGGAGAAGTCTTTTGATTTGTAAGCACTTCTGATGACTTATACGAATTGTCTACATATGTATCCGCTTCACCGTCGGCAATTTCGTCCGCATCGACGGTAGAATCAGCCGCACCCTTGGTAAATGTGCCGTCTTTGTTTTCAACGGTTGCAAGAGTGTCTTTTGAATTAATTACCTTTTCAAGCTTGCTTTGTGATTTTTTAACAGCGTCCTTTACGGAAGTTGCGTCCGAAGTTTCGATATCCGAAGAATCACTGCTCTTAGAAGTTGTTGCGTTTTTAACGGAACGGTTAATCGCTCTGATAAAATACGGCTTCAAATTCGGCACCTGAATATAGCTTGAATATTGTCTAAAGGTTTTGGCAATAGCAAAGCGGTAAGCCGCCTCGGATTCGGAAGTTATCGAACCTGTTATTTTTTTCATATTAACAAGGTTTCTGTTTGTGTTTTCCGCACCCGTAACATAAAGTTCGGCAGTTTGGTCGCTGTCTTTCTTTGTAAATGTGATAACGCTGTTTTCAACATCCGGCTTTGTGCCGTCGTACTTAGTCCAAGTGGTGTCATCTCCGGTTGAATCGTAACCGGCGTTGATAACATCCTGCAAAAACTCAGTAAGCGTTTTGCCACCCTGAACCTCGGTCATAACCTGATTTGCCATAGCGTTTGTTGCGGCATAGGTAATGGACTTTTGATTATTAAGTCGGTACTTATTTGCACCTAAATATTCAAGATTATCCGCTTGTTCAAGAACGGCATTATACTGTGATTCAGGCAGAGTTATGCTGTCTTTCATATACTCTTTTGCCTTCTCGGTGTATTTGACTTGCAAGCTTTGTGTGCTTGTAATTTCGTCAAAATTAAGTCGGTCGATAATATAAATCGCAACCTGAGTTTGCTCAATGTACTGATAGTTTCTTACATAAACTCTTGTGTTATTATCGTTATTTGTGCCGAGCCAATTATTAAATGAACCGACAAGAGTGTTATTAACGATTTTACCTGCCGAAAAGTCAATATTATTCACAGCGGTAAAGTGAACCTGATTATAGTCGTCATCGGTTTGTTCGTCGCCGTTACATTTTCTGTAATCCTCTTGGCAAACGGTACAGTTTGAGTTCACCGAATCGGACTTACAAAGGCTCTGACAAATACACTCGGAATTGCTTCCCGTATAATCTCTGTCCTTTGAACGGCTTGCCTGAAGTGCGTTTACGCCGATACTGATGTCGGAATTTGAGTGAACATCGCCGTTAATCATAGCATATGACAAATGCTGATTGAAAAGTTCGTTATAGTTGGCATTACCGCCAAATCTTTCTATGATTTTCTGAATAAATTGCTGGTTAATGCCGTTAATGAGATTTGTAAAGACATTAGCCATCGACTGAGTATTATTTGTTCTGCCGTTGATACCGACAGTCATATCTCTGTAATCCGTGGTTGTTTCGGTAGAATTACCGAAAATGGTATATTTAAGAGCTTCCGGCATTTCGTTGTACTGCATATCGCACTTTGCGTAACCGCTTTTTACAACCATTTTGTCAGAAGTTTTCCAATATTCCTTGCAATCTATACCTACGGTCAGTTTTAAATAGCCGGAGGTTATGTAAATTCCGTCGTCGTTTGCGGCGGCTTCCTCGGTTACAAGACCTTTTTTATCAATAACAACAACAGCCTCGTTATCACCGTAAACAATTTTTGTTTTCAGCTTACCGGCAGGAGTGACTGTGCCTGTGCCTTTTTCGGTGATATCAACGCCGTTTTCTTCCAAATATGTTTCAACCGTTTCTTTGATGGCATTATCGTCCGCCGTAAGATTGTGTGCAACGGCAACAGTCGCAGAGTCTACCGCATTCTGCAACCTTGCCGATTGGAAGTATAACAAACCAAACTCGAGAATAAGTGCCAAAATAGTCAATATAAGCAGGCATGCGAATATCGATATAAGGGCAATATCTCCGTTTTCTTTTCTTCTAAACAATTTTTTCAAGGCCATCACTCCCCTTGTTTAACAAATCCGTTTACAACGATTACTGTATGTCTTCCGCCTTTGAGTGTGCAAGCGACAATTCCGTTTGAAGCCTGAAAATCAAGTCCTCGCACTTATCAATCGCTTCCTCATATATTCTTGAAACCTGAATGAAACGCTCGTCGGTAACATTGGTGTAGTTACCCTCCGCACTCGTTCTCAGGTTGTTAATTTCCGAACGGTTTTTGTCTATTTTCTTTGTAAGATGGGCAACATCACGCTTCAAACCCTCGTTTTCCTTTGAAAGCTTGCGATTTTCCTCGCCCATCAATCTGTGTTTGCTTACAAGAGAGTCGTATTTTTCCTGCAATTCTTTAAGCTGTGAATCGTCAACAACCTTAACTTCACGCGGAGCCTCGTTGATTTTTTTCATAAGTCTTTCTTTTTCTTCAACGGCATACTCGTTTTTCGTTTTCAAACTTTCTACCTGCTCTTTAAGCTCGTTAACCTCATATTCAAGCATGGAATTTGCGTTTCTCAAATCCTTTACCTGGCTGTCGAACACCTCGGACGCATTTTTTTGAATGTTGATAAGATTTGTAATGTACTCGTCAACCTGTGCCGTGTCATAGCCTCTTAAAGCTTTGTCAAATTCTACCTTGTTGTTGCCCAAAATTTGGTTTCTGTCTACGATTTCTTTATTGCTCATACTAACTCTCCAAAAGTTTATTTATTTAAAAGCCAAAACATCTCCGACATTTATGCCGAGTTTTTCAGCCGTGCCCGCATTAAGCTCAAGGATTTTCTTTGCGTTTTTCACCCTTTTTCTAACCTTATGCGGTGGGATGGCAGGGTCGATAAAAAGCACCCTGTTGTCCTTGTCAAGTGCAACCGTGTCTATGGCAAAACGCATACCGAATGTATGGATTTCGTCGCACGGAGTAAGCAAAAGTCCGTGATTTTGAGCCATTTCTTTTCGGTACATAAGCCCCATAAACCTACGCACAAAATGATT
Organism: bacterium; assembly: GCA_963597385.1. Taxonomy (GTDB): domain Bacteria; phylum Bacillota; class Clostridia; order Oscillospirales; family Acutalibacteraceae; genus Eubacterium_R. Next base: position 10,455 of record CAVBQD010000013.1, read on the forward strand.
TGCATTTTCAACTTCATCTACAAGAAGCTCCTCGCCCTTGTATGCTTTTAACATTTTCATTAAAACAATCCGCCTTTGAATTGATCCATAACCTGAATAATAACCGGACCCATAATAACACAAATGATAGCCGGCAAAATCAAAAGTACGGTCGGAATAGTCATTTTTGACGGAACCTTTGCCGCCTTTTCTCTGATTTCTTCTCTCTTTGTAACACGAAGCTGTTCGGACTGTGCCGCAAGTACATTCGTAATCGGAATACCGAGCGTGTTAGCCTGAATTACTGCCGACACAAAGGTTTTAAGCTCGTCAACATCTGTTGAATCCGAAAGAGTTTTAAGTGCGTCGTTTCTGCTTTTACCAAGCTGAATTTGCCTAAATACCGTTACAAGTTCGTCAATAAGCGGACCTTCCATACGCTCCGAAACTTTAAGAAGGGAAGCGTCAAAACTAAGACCTGCCTCCATACAAACGCTGAGTAGGTCAAGCGTATCTGCAAGCTGTGCCCTGATTGCCTGCTGATGGCTTTTAATCTTTGAATTGAGCACAATTGTCGGTGCAAGTATCGAAAGCATACTGCCGACAACGATAATCATCCAAAAATAATTTGTAACATCCATAAGCAAAAAGCCTATGCCGACAAATATAATCGTGCCTAAAATCGCACTTGCGGTTTTGAGATATGTAAAACTACCCGTCGACATATGGATACCGGCTTTTCTGAGCTGAAGTGCAAGCTTTTCGGTTTCCTGTCTTTTGCGGGCGGATTTTGTTTGCTTTTTGCCCTGAGCGTCAAGATTTGACAGCTTGTCAACGATTGGCTTTATGTTACGGTCGTAAAACGAGGTTTCCACATTTTTATATTCGGCGGTAACAACCTCTTTACCGATTGATTTCATTCTTTTAAGGTTGTTATCCTCTTCCTTACCTTTTTTGCCGAACACCGCTATGCACAAAATCAAAACAAGCAGTGCATACGCAATTACCAAAAAAGCAGTCATAAAATTCTCCTAATTAATTACATCTTGATGTTGACGATTTTCTTTACAGCGATGAAGCAAAGGAACTCAAGTCCTGCCGCAATGCCCAAAAATACATGACCCATACTGGTGGTGAAAAGCGGCATAATGAATTCTCTGTTTACAAAAAAGAACAGTACGCAAAGAATAACCGGCATTGAACCTACCATAAGTCCTGTTGTTCTTCCCGATGAAGTAGAAGCTTTAAGCTCCTGCTTGAGTTTCATCTTTTCTTTAATGGAATTTGCGATACCCTCCAAAATCGACGAAAGGTTACCGCCGGTCTGCCTTTGGATAAGAACAGACGATACCATAAGCGGAAGATACTGACTGTCAATTCGTTTATTAAGTCGTTCAAGTGCCTCGTCCATAGGCATACCCATTGACATTTCTTCCAAAACAATGGAAAATTCCGAAGCAATCGGGTCGGGCATATCTTTTGAAATAGCCTCCATAGCCTGTGTAAAGCTAAGACCTGCACGAAGTGAACTGCACGAAAGCATAAGAGCGTCCGAAAGCTGAACATCAAACTTTTTAACTCTCTGCTTTTGCTTGATTTTTACCAACGCAAACGGAATAACCGTACCGATAACAGCCGCGGCAACCGCAACGGTAGCCAAGGTATCGGATACTAAAAGAATAAGCAAAGCCGGTAAAACTGCGATTATTATCCAAATGAGCAAGAACTCCTCGGGACGCATTTTTATATCCGCACTTTGAAGTTGACTGTAAAGTGCCGAAGCAAATTTTACGAAAAATCCGTTTTCGTTTTCTCGTTTTCTTCTGGTTTTCTTTTTGTTTTTAACAAGGGCAACTTCTGTGTAACCCTCCTGCTTTTTGAGCTCTTCCATTCTCTTGTCTGCGGCAATTTTTGTTGAGCCGAACTTGTATGACAAGATGAACGCAATAACAAAGGCAAGCAGAGCAAACGCCACTGTAATTATGATTACGCTAATCGTTGAACCAGTCATTGTTAACCACTACTCCGTTTTCTCTGATTTTTTCAACACATTTCGGAATGATACCCGTCGGTTTGAACACGCCCTTGAACTTGCCGTTTGCGTCGTATTCGCCGTCGGTTTCATAGGTGAATATATCCTGCATTCTTACAACATCACCCTCCATACCGACAATTTCGGAAACAGATGTTACCTTTCTTGAACCGTCACGCAGACGGGCCTGCTGAACGATAAGATTGATAGCGGACGATACCTGGTCTCTGATAGCCTTTGACGGCAATTCCGAACCAGACATCATAACCATCGTTTCGATACGGGAAATTGAGTCTCTCGGTGAGTTGGCGTGGATTGTTGTAAGTGAGCCGTCGTGACCGGTATTCATTGCCTGAAGCATATCCAAGGTTTCTTCGCTACGAACCTCACCTACGATAATACGGTCGGGTCTCATACGAAGGGAGTTAACTACCAAGTCACGAATGCTGATTCTGCCCTTGCCCTCCATATTTGCCGGACGGGATTCAAGCGTGAGTACATGCTCCTGGTGAAGCTGAACTTCGGCAGAGTCTTCGATTGTAATAATTCTTTCATCGGCAGGAATGTATGATGAAAGTACATTAAGAAGCGTTGTTTTACCTGAACCGGTACCGCCCGATACGATAATGTTGAGCTTACCTTTTACGGCGGCTTCCAAAAATTCAAGCATTTTAGGTGATACAGAACCCCATTTTACAAGATTGTCGGCAGTAATAGGAGTTTTACCGAACTTACGGATTGTAAGAATCGGGCCGACAAGCGAAAGAGGCGGGATAATAACATTTACACGAGAACCGTCAAGCAAACGGGCGTCGCACATCGGGCTTGATTCGTCAACATGTCTGCCGACCTTTGATACGATTCTGTCTACGATTTGCATAAGGTGGTCGTTATCTCTGAACTGAATGTCGGTGAGAACAAGCTTACCTTTCGATTCAACATAAACATGGTCAAAACCGTTTACCATAATTTCGGAATATTGGTCGCTGTCGATAAGCGTTTGAATAGGACCGAAGCCCATAATGTCGTCGAACAGCTCTTTTTTAACCGTTTCACGGTCAACTCTCGGAATGTTAAAGTCCGGTCGCTCAACATATTCGTCAATGAGCTTTTTCATTCCGTCATCCGAAATGTCGGCACTGTCGGAACCGAGCTGTTGCTCGATAATCAATGCGTGGATACGGGTTTTAACATCTGCATATCTGTCTTCAAGTGCCGGTCTGATTTTTTCCGATGTTTCGTTTTTTGCAAACGATGACGGTGCCGCACCCTCTTCGGGAGTCGGTGTTGAACTGTATCTGTCAAGTAATCCCATTTATGTATCTTCTTTCATAAAATATTATTTAGCAAAAAGCCCTTTTTTCTTTTCCTTGCCTTTTGCTTTTGCAAGCCCCTCTTTGCCCTCTCGTTCAAGAATTACCTTTTCGGTAAAGGCGTTGAGCTCTTTTGAAAATGCGGCTCTCGGCTTGTATGAAACTGCCGGCTGACCGCTGTTAAGCGAATCGTTGATTGTTTTGAGGTCGCTTGAGAATATTTGATAAGCGTCCATATTCAAAATATTTTCGTAGTCGCTGATTTTTACATTGTTTTTCTTTGTGTTTTTGTTGATAACAAGCCTTACCTTGTCGCTTTGGTTGATTTGATACAAAACATTTTGGCAAAGCTTTGCACGCTTGAGCGACAAAATGTTGACATCGTTTACCATAAAGATTGTGTCGCTTGATTCAAGTGCCGTAATTACCGGGTCGGTAAGATTGCAACCGCAGTCGAGAATAACATACTCATAGTAGTTTCTTGCAACATCGATAATTGCCTTTACATGACTTGACTGAACATATTCGGCAAGCTCCGGTGATGAAGGAGAAGCAAGCACCGAAAGACCCGACGCGTGTGTAACCGTGCAATTTGTAAGATTGTCGATTGAAATACCGAGTGTATCTCTTACAACATCAACTATCGTTTCGGCAGGATTGAGGTCAAGTGCCATATCTGCGTCGCCGAACTGCAAATCAAGGTCGATAAGCAAAGTCTTTTTGCCTCGGCTTGCAAGGTTAACCGCAAGGTTGGTTGAAATCGTTGTCTTGCCTACGCCGCCCTTGCCGCTGAAAAACGAATAAACACGCGATCTCGTTTTTCTCTCAACATTAATCTTTTTGCTCAGCTTTCGTTCACTGCTGATTATGCCCTCAAGATTGCGTGTGAGTTCTTCTGACGAAATGTCAATATTCATTACCTGACGAACGCCGTAGCGTGCGGCACCGTTTACAAGGTCAACCGTTACCTCGTCGGTCATAATAACCGGCGAACAGCCGTTTGACGCAAGCTCCATATCCTCGATAAAGCCAAAAAAACTGTCGTCAATATCCTGGCTCTCGGCGGCAAAGATAACAACATCGGGCGAATATCCCAAAATTCTGGTCTTTGCCTCGTTGTTGAACTCGCTGTAGCCGATAATTTCAAGCTTTTCGGGGTCAATCTTGTTTTTGATATTTACCTTAAATTCTGTTTGTTCTGCACAAACAACAATGTTTATTAAATCAGCCATATATATTTCTCCGTTATTTCATTTTGCAATGAACTTAATTTTGTGCTTCGGTTTGTTCTTCAGCATTTTGGGTCGTTGTTACCTGATTTGCTCTGTGCTTCAAAACAAGCTTAAATGTGCTTTCGTTTTCAATCTTGTAAAGTTTCAAAGCCTGCTTTTCGGTAACTTCAACGGTAAGCGTGTTGTAATCGGTGATTGTTGTGCCCGAAGCCGAAGCACTCTTGCTTGCCGATGCGGTTGATACTCTCAAGATCTCAAGATTTTTGTAAGCAACTTTTGAAGTTTTTGTTTCTCCGTCATAAACCAAAACATCAACCGTGTCGCCCTCACTAATGTAACCGTCGGCACCCGTTACACTGCCGGCACTGAACGAATAAGCAACCTTGCCTTTTGGAAGTTTAAGCGAAAGTGCAACATCCGAACCGTCAATCGATTGAAGTCGTTTTGTATTAATCGGCTCGTTTGCGTAAAGCGGGTCAATCGTTACCTGATTGATAAGTGCATCTTGGCTCGTTGCAACATTTTCCGTGTCAACATCATCGGCAACAACCGTTTTCGTTGTGAAAACACCTGCGTCCTCGGCAAACATTTCCTCGGTGATTGTGGTGTTTTTTGCCATATCGTTAATCGGAACGATAACATCAATCGTGTCGGCATCCTTAATGGTTGTTTTTTTGTCAATCTCGCTTGCAAAGAAATATGTGGCAAAGCCTGCGATTAATGCAAAAATAACTGCAATCAAATAAACCTTTTTCATTTTGTTCTCCTTTGTGAAGTTTTGCCTTGACAAAACTTTAAAAATTATTTTTAAGAGAGTGCTTACTCTCTTTTATTTATATTAAATGCCGGACGCCGTCAATCGTCGGAGCTGAAACTGTTCACCTCGACCTTGTAGACCGCCTTGCATGCCAACTTACGCGTCATACTTGTTCCGCCTTCACCGCCTGCCCAAGCAACAAGCGGAGTAATCGCGTGGTGCGTACCCCTTACAATAACCACAACATCGCCGTTTGAGCGGTTGGACACCTTGTAGTCGTATGCCGACGGCGAAGTCAAAAACTCCTTGTCGTATGTGTACTTCAAAGTAACCGACACATCGGTGACAGTTGACGGGACGGTGTTTCTCACCTGATTGAGTATTCGTATTTCCTGGTCGGAAAGGCCGCTGTCTGCCGTTTCCTCTTCAGACGCCGTGCCGTCCAAAACCGACTGATAATCGGACATTTTGTACACTTTGGCATAATCCGTACCCGAGTTGACCGCCGGACTTTTGGTGGCGGAATCATACGCCACACGGTCGTATTCAACACAGGCAACACGGGCGGCATTTCTGGCAGAGTTTTCCACACCTATGGTTATATAAAAATACCAGCCGAAGTCAATCATCATTGCCAACAGCAGTACAAATATCGGAAAAACAAGCACGAATTCAAGCATCGACTGGCCGTCTTCGCTTTTGCCCCTTTTTTGAATGCGGTAATATAATTTTTTCAAGAGATTTCACCTCTTAACTCACTTACATAAATTTAACATTATGCCCTATTATGAATATTGGGAGCAGGAAAGCCTGCTCCCAAATCCAAATTTTTAATTGTAGTCAATTGTAAATTGATTAATCATCAATACCTTCAACGATGTTGTTAAGTTTAGCATTTGTCTTGTTGCCAACATCCTTAGATCTGCTCTTAACTACCAAAAGAACACCAATAAGTACAAGTGCTACAAGAGCAATGATAAGTACATATTCAAGCATACCTTGACCGTTTTCGTCTTTTATAAACTTCATCATAATAATTTCCTCCATTATAATTTATTTATGATTTTATTTAAATCTCTATTTGCCCCACAATTTTTTCAATAAACGGGAAACAAAGAGAAATTACCGAACCGAGTGAAATCAACGGACCGAGCGGAATCATCGTTTTGAGACCGCCTTTTTTGGTTGCCTTGAGATAGATAAGACAAACAACGGCTGTTAACCCCACGAGAACCATCGACTGCAAAAAACTTGTAAAATAAATGCACAAGCCGAGGCAGGCACAATACTTTGTGTCGCCGGCACCGACCGGAACCCTGAGCAAGGTGGTGAACGCACAGGAAGCAAATCCTATGAAAAAACCGAACCCTGCGGTAAGAAGTATACTCACATCTTTTTGAGTAATGCAATAATATGTAAGATATACTGCCTGAATTACAATCATAAGCAGCAAGAGCGGATTTGGAATTTTCCGAACCAACGCGTCCACAACTGCTATTGAAGCTATCGGAATGAGGAGTAACTCGTTTCTGACTGCGAGTGCCGTGTCCGTTGCCGTTAGCATAACCGCCACGGAAGCAACAATTCCGACAACAGTCGACATCACCTTGAAAAGCGGTGTGTCTATCGGTGCCGCCTTAACGGGATCCTCCGTCCGTTTGAGCGTCAATTTTTTTGAAGCAAAAATTGTGACGGCTCCGAGGACGATTCCCCAAGCAACTCCGATTAATATCTTAATCAAAATTGAATCTGTAAACATCTAATCTCCTGCGGAACATCTCGTGTTCCTTGATTTAAGAATAAACCTTTTCCCGCAATTTTTCAATAAAAAATTCACATATTTTTAATTTTTGTAGGAATTAGTAATTTGAAAAAGTGATTTTGTGCAATTTGCACAAAGAATTTAATATTTGTTTAATTTTCAGTTAATGATTCACGGTGTAAACCTTAACTTCAAACTCGTCTCCGACATAGAGTGCAAGCTTTCTTTCAAAGTCATCATCGGCTTTTTGCTTCTTTTTTTCGTTGCAATATTTGAGTTTTCTGTAGTCAAGGTCGGCTTCGTAAAACATATATTTACCTCCCTTAGACACGGCTTTTGCAAACTGATGGAGCAGTTTTTCACCCTTGTACACATCTGTGAATTCTATTTCGTTTGAGTCAAAATAAAGAGCAAATTCGGCGTCCGCCCCCACAACTCCGGCACCGCTTTTGAATGTTTTTTCCATAACATAATTATATGCTTCGAGCGGAGAGGTGTTGCAATTTTTTTGTGCAAAAGTAACAGAATAATCTTTTGCGGACGAGATATCCTGTGCCACCATTCGTGCACACTGCTCAACAAGCGGACAAATTCCGTTTTCGGCAAGAGCCTGCATCCAGCCGAGCCAGCCGTACATAGCCGTGTAGCGTTCAACGCTGATTACCGCTCCGCCGTCTTTCAAATTATTACCGATAACCGTCGCAAGAGGCAAAAACGCATTTTGGTACGCTTTTTCCCTAACGCTTCTCTCGCCGATAACGCTGACGCCCTTGGTTTGCTGTTGTGCAATATCAAGAAGTCCCCTAAACGAAGTGGCGACATCTGCTTTTTCGTCAAGCGTAAAGTCGTAAATATCGGCTGTGACGAATTCGGCATTGCCAAGTCCGAGCCTGTTTGCAAGTTCCTTTGCGTTATTGACCGCCGCCTCGTTTTTATCCACGCCGACAACCTTACACTCGGGATACTGCTGTGCGATAAAACAGCTTACAAGTCCGCAATCACAACCTATATCAAGCACCGTGCCGTGGAAATACTCCTTGCCGTCAACAATCATATTGCCCAGGTGTCTGAAAAGTCCGCTGTCGAACGCCGCGGAAACGCAAAGTGAGCCGTCGAGCGTTTTGTTTTTCAATCGGTAAAAATACTCGTTGTCCGAATTTTGACCCTGTGCTCTTGAATTGAGCGTATCGGCAAGTTCCTTAACATAGTCCTTATCGGTTTTGAGCATAAGATTTGCCAAAAAGTCGTTTGTACCCTTGAAATACTTCAAGTCAAGGGTTTTCATATAATTATCAACCTGTTCGTAAGTTTGCATAACATAACCTCCTTATTTATAATATGTATATATATTACCAATAATAATATAACCGTGTCAAGTTTTAGCTGACTGTCATTTGCCACAAAATTATTTTACACAAAAACGCTTGACAAATCACGCATTAATTGCATATAATATAAATACAGAGAGATGCTCTGTGCCAATGATGTATACGCTTGGTCAGGACAGTGTATATTGAGGCTCTTGGAAGGTTTGAGTATTGAGCCTGTGCCTGAATATGACTTTAAGTCAAAAAAATACTCATAAAAGATTTTTAGGCACTTTGGTTTTTCTGAAGTGCCTTTTGTTTTGGGTGATGAATTGATTGGATAGTATACAGGATTGTGCAAAATTATATAAAACATTACTTAACAAAACATTTTATTTCACATTAGAAAACAACATAAAGTTCAAATTGTTTTTTAAAGCTGAAAATTTTGTACATATAATAGGCTTACACAAATTAACCGATTTAAAACTAACAGAACAATATTCTGCAAAAGTATTATTTAAAAAGCTTTTAAACGGAGATATTTCAAACGAGTTAATAAAAGGCAGTATAAACTATAACAAAATACAGAATCGTATTTACTATTTTGATAATATAATCGATATGCTTAATAACAAAAGTGCAAAAATTATAATTAATTATGACAAATCGCTTGTCAATAATTCAAAATTAATCAACACCAAATATATTCTATATAAAACAATTGACGGATGCTACCTAATGCTCACAATCGGCAAAAAAGAAAGCGGAGAATATCCGGAAACATTATTTTTGGAATCAACCAAAAAATATATCAGCAATCAAGAGCTTTTGGATATTATTGATATTAAAATAGCTGAAAAATAATCTTTAGAAAATAAAAATAAGTTCACTGATAACCCCTCAGTCACACATAAATTTAAAGGTTAAAACCTTTTATCTCCTCATCGGTTTGCCTCCCCTTGATTTTCAAGGGGAGGTGGATTTTTGCATAGCAAAAAGACGGTGGGGTTTTACCTTTTAATTCTCGCCTGCCGGCTCGGTCAGTGCTTCTACACTTCGTGCAGAGGTCTCCACCGGAGACCCGCACCCCTCAGTCGCACATAAAGTGCGACAGCTCCCCTTTATAACAAAAAAGGGGAGCCTTAGTAAGTTTGAATAATTTAAATTTGCAACCTTTATTTTGCCATTTCGGCACGGGCTTCTTTAATTCTCTGAACAAAGAGCTTACCCGTTTCGGTAATCTTGTCGTAATCGCCTGTTTTTGCACCTGCGATAAGTGATGAACCGGCACCGCAAGCAACTGCTCCTGCCTTAATCCATTCCTTAACATTGTCAACATCAACACCGCCCGACGGCATCATAACAGCGTTTGGAATAGGGCCGTGAATATCCTTGATGAAGCGAGGGCCTGCGATATCGCCCGGGAACACCTTGAGCACATCCGCACCGCATTCCATAGCGTGAACAGCTTCGGTAGGGGTGTAAATGCCCGGCATTGACGGAATACCGTATCTGTTACAGCACTTAACAGTTTCTGGGTCAAAGTACGGAGAAACGATATATTCCGCACCTGCAAGGATAGCGATTCTTGCTGTTGCGGCGTCCATAACGGTACCTGCACCGATAATAATTTCGCCCGAATTGTACTTTGCTCTCATAGCCTCGATAAGTTTATCTGCGTGAGGAACAGTGAATGTAAGTTCAATAGCGGCAACACCGCCGGCGATACAAGCATCGGTGATTTTTTCTGCCTGTTCAATAGAAGTTGCACGAACAACGGCAACAATACCAACCTCTTGGATTTTTGCAAGAGTTTCGATTTTATTTGACATAGTAATATCTCCTGTTTTTATTTTCGGGCAGATACATCCGCCCCTGCATATAATATTTTAAAGAATACGGTTCAAACAATTATCAATATTTATCTTTGAACGCGGGCACCGGCACCGTTAACCTTAGCCTCAACCTCTTTGAGTGAAGCCATTGAAGTGTCGCCCGGAGTGGTCATTGCAAGAGCACCGTGAACAACGCCGTAGTTAACAGCCTTTTGTGCGTCTTCGTATGTCATCAAGCCGTAAATAAGACCCGAAGCAAAGCTGTCGCCGCCGCCTACACGGTCAAGAATTTCAAGTCCCGGATATTCGAGAGAATTGTAAATTTTGCCGTCAGCCCAGCAAATAGCTTTCCAATCGTTTACGGTAGCTGTTTTTACGGTACGAAGTGTTGTTGCGATAACCTTAAAGTTAGGATAAGCCTTTGTAACGGTTTCAATCATCTTGTAGTAGCCGTCCATATTGAGTTCTTTAAGGTCTGCGTCGTTACCCTCAACTTCAAAGCCGAGAGAAGCGGTAAAGTCCTCTTCGTTACCAATCATAACGTCAACATATTTTGCAATTTCCTTGTTGA
>CAVBQD010000014.1:0-20999 GCA_963597385.1 bacterium
CTGCCGGCACAACGGGAATGACTTCCGAATTTATTCAAAAGCGAGAAGAATCAATGACGAACAGCCTGCTTTACGATTTGGTTAATCAAATGTATCAGTACGGCGACGAAAACACAGAAGCTCCGAAAGATAAGATATTTGACGCCGAGGCAGATGTAATTAAAAATTTGGCGAAAAAAGGAAACTGCATCATAATCGGCAGATGCTCGGATTATGTATTGAAAGACTGCAAAAATGTTTTGAAAGTTTTCTTTACCGCACCTACCGAAAGCCGAATCGAGCGTGTTGCAAAAAGGCTTGAAACGGACAACAACGAAGCGTTGCGTAAAATCCGTAAGGAAGATAAACTCCGTGCGGATAATTATCGCTACTATGCGGGCAGAATTTGGGGCAAAGCCGCCAATTACGACATAACCATAAACACGGATATGGGTGTTGATTATATAGAAAACTGCCTCACCTCGGCATTAAAGCTTGAAATAAATTAACAACTTTGATATACAAATGGACTGTCTTAACCAGACAGTCCGTTTTTAATTCGTTTATGCTTTTTTGAGGGCGAAGACGAGCCAGCCGTTGTTTTCGTAGCGTTCCATAACCTCAAAGCCGTTTTGTGCAAAGGAATAAAGCACCTCATCTTCACGGGTTTCGATAATTCCGCCGGTGATATAAACGCCGTCGTCCGTGAGAAATTTACCAACCTCTTTGTTGAATTCCATAATAATATCGGCGACGATATTGGCAACAACCACATTAAATTTACCCGTCACCTTATCCGACAAATTTCCCTGAACGACAGTGAATTTGTCATCGCCGAAGCCGTTTTGAAGTGCATTTTCTTTTGCGGTTTTTACGGCAAGTGAATCTATATCAACACCGAAAGCCGACTTTGCACCTAAAAGAAGTGTTGCGATTGAAAGAATACCGGAACCGCAACCGATATCGAGCACGGTACTGTTCTCGTCAACATATTTTTCAAGCGTTTCAAGACAAAGCTGAGTAGTCGGGTGAGAGCCGGAACCGAATGCAAGACCCGGTTCAATATCAAGCACTTTGCGGTCGCCCGCGTCATAATTATCCTCCCAGACAGGACGGATAAGTAACTTCTTACCTATCGGCATAGGGTGAAAATATTGTTTCCAATTATTTTGCCAATCCTCAACCTTGCAATCCGAAATTGTAATTTCGTGCTCGATTCCGAGTGCGTCAAGGCGTTCTTTGATAAAAGAAGTGGACTCAAGCGGATTTTCTTCAGGATTAATATAAACATGAATAATCCCCTTCGTTCTGTCTTTTTCAAGGAGCGATTCCTCAATCAAATCAATATGAGCAATTTCCATCGTTTCCTCTTCAAGAGCGGAATAATCCTCAATATAAATGCCGTAAGGCACCACCATATTTGCTATATCGCCTGCTGCGTCTATATCATTTGTGCTGACAGTAACAGCGATTTCCGTCCAGCTGTCCTGCTCAACTGCATTAGTCATTCCCATAATTTTTACCTTTCACAGTACCAAAATCGGCACATTTATAAATTATTTTTGTTACAAACATTTGTAAGGGAGGATACCATCCTCCCGCAAGGCGAACACTGTTTGCTCCTATTTAAAGTCTGTCGGGAAAATAATATATTCCCTACAATATTCAGAAGTTCACCTTATGGCTCGGGTCGCCGAGTGAATGATTGTATAACTTTCTGTTATCAAGTGCCCATTGTCTGTCGGAAAATCCGCCTTTTTCAACTCCGTCAAGAGCGTTGTTAATCTCATAAATCGTTGCGTCAAGCGAGTCAAGCGACGATAAAATCTCTGCCTCGAGGAACATCGGACGAACAGCCGCACCGTAGTCGGGAATTCCGTGATGGGACAAAATCATATGTTCAAGGAGCGTAACCTTTTCGCCCGAGATACCAAGCTTTTTGGCTGTTTCGTCAACATACATCGCACCTTTTACAAGATGACCGATAAGTTCACCCTCGGTACTGTAGCCCTTTGCAAGTCCGGTTTGTGAAGTTTCAAGCTCCCAAGTCTTTGCTACATCGTGAAGAATCGCACCGGCAAGAAGTAAATCCTTGTTGATGTTAGGATAAATTTTACAGATTTCTTCCGCCATACGGACAATGCTCATTGTGTGATACATAAGTCCGCCGACGATTGCATGATGAAGCCTCAAAGCGGCAGGATAGGTTACAAGCTTATCCTTTTTGTCATCGATAATCGAAAGCACAATTGCTTTCAACTCCTCGTCTTTAAACGCTTCAACTCTTTTGTGAATCATATCAAAAAGTTGTGCACCGCCGACTTCGGCACTCGGCACAAGGTCGGCAATATTATAATCATCATTTGCCGACACAGGACGCATTTGCGTAATTCTGAATTGGTCTCTGCCGTTATACTGTTCAACATTTCCGCGAACTTTAACTATCATATCGCTTGAAAAAACGCCGTTCGGTATATAATCCCACCATTTGCCGTTCATTTCTCCGTCCTTGTCGCAGATAACGACATCAAGATAAATCGAGCCGGACTTCGTTTTCTTTTCATCACATTTTTTGAGGAGCACAAAACCCTCAACCATACCGTTTGGCAGTTCAGTAAAATTCATAATATATCTCACTTTCGTTTGTCAGTAACAAGAATTTGTATTTAGAATAAATAATACATATTGATTATACATTATAACACATTATATATCAAGTTGATGAACAAAAAATTGTACTTTATCCGGTCTGTCATAAATTATTTTTAATACGGTAACGGCTGTTGAGAAAGGTTTTGAATTTTGTTTTCTTGCAAAGGAATTTGTTTGACAACAAGATAAGTTTGTAGTATCATTGTAATGTATGAAAATATAAATAATTATTCGGAGGATATACATATGAGTACATGTTGGCTTCAAGGCAAAACTGTTGTTGTTACCGGTGCATCGGGCGGTATGGGTGCAGGAATTGCCGCAACACTTATTAAAAAACACGGCTGTACCGTAATCGGCATAGCAAGAAACGAAAAGAAAATGCTCCACTTCATTGAAGAACTCGGCGAAACATATGCAAAGCAATTTTCATATGAGCTTTTTGATGTAAGCGTTAAAGAAAATTGGGAGAATTTTGCTCAAGAGCTTAAAGAAAAAGGCGTTAATGTTGACATTCTTGTTAACAATGCAGGTATTCTTCCTAAGTTTAAGAGATTCGACAAATATTCTTATGATGAAATCGAAAGAGCGATGAACATCAACTTCTACTCTTGCGTATATTCCGTTAAAACTTTAATGCCTATGCTTCTTCAGTCAAGTTCACCGGCTATCATCAACATTGACTCTTCTGCAGCTCTTATGACTCTTGCAGGCACATCAATGTATTCAGCTTCAAAGGCAGCACTCAAGGGTTTTACAGAAGCACTTCGTGTTGAATTTCAGGGCAAAATGTATGTTGGTCTTGTTTGCCCGGGCTTTACAAAGACTGATATTTTCAGAGGTCAGGGCGATGCCGATATGAATAGCGGTGCAAAGGTTATGGATATGATTTCAACCGATTGCGACAAGATGGTTAAGATGATTATGTTTGGCATTGAGCACAAAGCACCTATGCAGGTTCACGGCTTTGACGCACACGCAATGAGCGTTTTCAACCGTCTTATGCCGGTTTACGGCTCAAAGCTTTTCAGCTCTGTTATGAGAATGGCTAATGTAGATATTTTCAAGGAAGTATTTTCAGACTAATCTAAAACTTCTTATTTGTCATGGCAAAGACGCCAAGGCAGGATAGTGTTATTCTGTCTTGGCTTATTTTATTTAAAAATTATATTTAAGTGAGGTACAAAACAATGACTGAAGCTACAAAAGATATTACAAAACAAAAATATCTTAACTTCAAAGAAATTGCCGCTTATTCGCTCGGTCTGTTCGGCTTTCAAGCAATAGTCGGATTGCTCAACAGTTATCAGGCAGAATTTGACGGCTCAATTTTGGGGGCAAATGTATCGGTGGTTGCAATTCTTATCTTAATTGCAAAAATCGTTTCGGCGGTTGCCGACCCGGTTGTAGGTAATTTGGTTGACCGCTCAAAAAGCAAAATGGGTAAATTCAAAAGTATGATTGTATATTCAATCGTTCCGCTTCTTGTGTTTACTGCGGTTGTATTCATTGATGTTCCGTTTAAAGACAACAAAGTTGCAACATACATTTGGATTTTCGGCACATATCTTATTTGGAGCATTGCAATGACAATGGGCGATGTTCCGTCGCAGGGTATTGCCGCCGCTCTGACGCCTAACCCGACAGAGAGAACAAATGTTGTTTCAATTTCAAACACGTTCAAGCAGGTTGGCTTTAGTGCTTGCGTTGTTATCGTGCCTATCGTTTGCCTTATCATTCCGGGCGGTTCAAAGGTTTTTGTTAAATCGGGAGAAACCGACACCCCGATGATTGCCGGCGAATATCTCGGAACTGCAATTCTCACGGCAATTTTAGGCTGCGTGCTTTTCGCACTTATTCCACTTCTCAACAAAGAGCGTGTTACCGTTGAATCCGGTGAAAAAACAACCGCAAAAGATATGATTTTTGCTCTTAAAGACAACAAGCCGTTTATGCTTGTAATTGTTTCTTACTTCCTCGGCTTCGGCAGACAAATGGCAATGGGTATTCAGGTTCAGGCGGCTACTGTTATTCTCGGAAGCCAAAACCTCGTTGCTGTTTTGGGTATCGTAACTGCCGTTGGTTCTATGATAAGTATGGCACTTTGCCCGTTCCTTATCAAAAAATTAGATGAGAGAAAAGCTTATATAATTCTTTCGGTTTACGGCTTTGCCGCTTCGATTTTCTCATTTGCAGTCGGCTACTTCTGGTTCAAATCCCCAAGCAATATGGTGCTCACCGTTTTGTTCTACGCAAGCTTGTTCCTTATCGGTTTGCAGTTCGGTGCCGTTACACTTATGCCTATGATTATGACCGCCGATTGCGTTGACTACTACGAATACAAAACAGGCAAAAGAATGGAGGGCACCTGCTACTCAATCCTCACCCTCACAATCAAGGTTTGCCTTGCACTCGGCACAGCTGTGGGACTCATCTTTGTTCAGGCTTCGGGCTATTACGACGGCCTTGCAACAGGCACATTTGACCTCAGCACAAAGAATATTATATTCTTTGCATACACCGCACTTCCGGGCATTCTCGCACTCCTCTCGGTCATCCCGATGATTAAGTACGACATCGTTGGTGCTAAAAAAGCCGAAATCAGCGAAACCCTCGCAAAGAAGAGAGAAATTCAATAAAAGAAAAACAGTTCAATAATCTTGAACTGCACATATAATTTTAAAGGGACCGTTTCACATAACCGTGAAACAGTCCCTTGTTTATTGTTTTATCTTATTTACTTTGCAGTTTTTGCTTTAATATTTGACCAAGCACCGTAATATGTTTTGCCGCCTGCTTTTTTATAAGCACGAACCTTTACATAATACTTTCTGCCTTTGGTGAAGTTTTTGCCGGTGTAGGTAACTTTTGACCTACCTTTAGTAGTTGTCTTTGCAACAACTTTCTTGAACTTTTTGTCCTTTGCCCAATAAATTTGATAGCCTGTTGCGGAAGTTGAGCACTTGTTCCACTTTGCCTTGATTTTGTGTCCGCTCTGTGCGGTAAGGCTTGTTAACTTAACCTTTGCCGGAGTATAATTTTTAGTGGTTGTTGTCGTGGTTGTGTTTGTAGTTGTGTTTGAATCATCATTCGGCATATTGTTAAACACCGGAATGTAGAATGTGTGCGGACTGTTGAGAAGCCCCGCGTTCAAATATCCGCTGTAAAGATGATAGCCCTCGCTCGCCGCACCGCTTACATTCGTCATATATTCGTGGCTGTACAAACTGCCCGACTGTGCGTTGACATTGTACTTTTGCAAATACATCGTAAATTGATAAGTAAGGTAACCGTTCGCAATGTACTTTGCACCGTAATAAATCGCCTTGTACGGGTCCGTCCACGGTCTGCCGTAATTAAAATAATTCGTGTTTACATCAGACTTGAGGATATATCCCGTGTCGCCGTCATCGTACTTGCCGTCGGCAAGCTCGGTGTAAAGCGTAACCCTGTAATAGTTTCCGCTTTCGCTGACATATGTCATACGCTGACCGCTCGTAACCGTTGCAATAACCGAACCGTTTGTCGTGCTGTCGTAAAGACAAGTGTCCTTGCTCGCTTTCATAAATCCTGCCGCCCAGGCAAGTCCGTCCATAGCCGTGGTGTAAGCACCGATGTTAAAATAATTGAATATGCCTTGAAACGGAGGCTTTGTGCCGCAAACAGCCGTTGCGGAATATGTTGTTCCGCCGTTTTCCTGACGAATTTTTGCCGCAATGTAGTTTGCACTCATATTTGTATCGTTCGACGCCTTAATCATCGCGTCGGCATAAGTTGCAACATCGCTCACCTTTTTGCTTTTGCCCTGTGTGTCAAAATATGTAATTTCGCTGTTTGCCATCCAAGTGCCTTTAAGAATAGCGTTTACACTCGAAACCGACTGCGTTGCGTCGCTCTTTTTTATGCTCTCAAACTGAAAAACATACTTTTCGTTGAGCCAATTTCTCGGGTCGAGATAGTCACGCAAATTATCCTCGGTTGTCGGTGTGCTTTTAAGCTCACCTGCTACCGCATCGTCAAAATTCAACCCCGTCTTGAACGCAACAAACTTCCAATTCGAATGTGCCTTTTGCAATGTCGCCAAATCGGATATGTAGCTGTCGGGAAAGCCTGCCGATTTTAAATTTTCTTCAACCGTTGCCGCCTGAACGCTTGTGCCAAACGCACCGAAAGTTGAAACAAGCATTGCGGTTGACAATATCAATGAAAGAACTTTTTTCATAATGAACCTCCAAATAGTTACAATTTGTAACTTCTATGGACATTTTATCATATTTTGTTCAAATTTGCAACACACTAAGTTTTGTTAAAGATGGCAAAAGCCCCCAATATGTGGTATACTAAAGAAAAAGGAAGTGACAGTATGTTTGATATAGCAATAATCGGCAGTGGGCCGGCAGGAATTTCAGCGGCGATAAACTGCAAAATTAGGAACAAATCGTTTGTGCTTTTCGGTCAAAAAGGACTTTCACACAAAGTTGAAATGTCGGAAAATATTAATAATTATCCCGGCCTGCCGAACATAACGGGTGAGCAACTCAATGCAAAAATGCGTGAGCACCTTGATTCACTCGGCATCGAAATAACCGAGGAACGAATCACGGGAATATACAAAATGAAAGACAAATTCACCCTGCTTGCGGACAGAAAAATGTTTGAAGCAAAGGCGGTTATTCTTTGCCTCGGTGCGGAAACGGTTAAACCTTTGCCGAACGAGCGAGAACTTCTCGGCAGGGGCGTCAGCTACTGTGCAACCTGTGACGGAATGCTCTACAAAAATAAAAAAATCGCCGTGTTTTGCGATAATGCAGACAGCGAAGAAGAGGTTGAATATTTAAGCGACCTTGCATGCAAGGTATATTATTCTCACAAGTTTGATTCAAAAATCGACAGACAGAATGTTGTGGACCTTTCATCAAAAATCAAAACGATAATAGGTGAAAATAAGGTGAGCGGAATTGAACTTGCCGACGGAACAAAAATTGATGTTGACGGAGTGTTTTTTATCAAGCAGGCGGTTTCGGCAGATGTGCTTTTGAACAAACTTGAAGTTCATAGCGGAAGTATTGTTGTTGACAGAAATATGCAGACAAGCGTTGACGGCTGTTTTGCCGCAGGGGACTGCACGGGCACGCCGTATCAGATTGCTAAAGCTGTCGGCGAGGGCAATGTCGCCGCACATAGTGCGGTGAGGTGGTTGTATGAATAAATCCGAATTACCAAAACGAAAAGCAAACCGATTAGCAAATTATGATTATTCACAAAACGGTGCATATTTTGTGACAATTTGTGTAAAAGATAAACAACCGATTTTGTCAAGGATTATATTTAACAGCATTTATCCGAATGAAATTCAATTATCAAAGTTTGGTACAATTATTGCCAATGAAATTTTAAACATAGAAAATAGATACGATAATATAAAGGTTTTAGATTATGTTATAATGCCAAATCATGTGCATTTAATTATTCAATTATATAATCAAAACTATTCATTAGGTCAAGTTATCGGTTCATTTAAATCAATAGCGACATTGCAATGCAAAAGAATTGGGTATACGGATGACAAATTATTTCAAAGAAATTATTACGACCATATCATAAGAAATGAAGATGATTATTTTACCAAAGCAAATTATATTAAAAACAATCCGGAAAAATGGTTAGATGATAAATATTTTAAATCGTAGGGGTCAGGCTTGCCTGACCCGCTTTTTCGGGATGGGCAAGCCCATCCCCTACGGTTGTGGGAGAAATGAAAAAATGTGTTTCAAAGACGGTTGGTAAAGCGATTTGGCAAAAAGATGAATTATACATGAAAAATCGTAGGGGTCAGGCTTGCCTGACCCATTTTTTCGGGATGGGCAAGCCCATCCCCTACGGTTTGAATTCCGTGGGATTTGTAGGGGCGGATATCATCCGCCCGTTTTTTTATTTTAACAGAGTAAAACCCGGTGCTCTTTAACAGAGCACCGGGCCACTTTGAGAACTATAATAATTTAATTTTAAATTACACTAAAAACTTACTTTACCTTTACAGTCTTCTTAACAGAAGATGTCTTTGCACCGTTTGCACCGTAAGCCTTAACCTTTACAGTGTACTTGCCAGCCTTAGCAACCTTAACAGTGTTCTTTGTAACATTCTTCTTAACTTGCTTCTTTACAAGGTTACCCTTTGAATCGTAAACCCATACAGCAAGCTTCTTAACCTTACCTGCGTTGCCCTTAACAACGATCTTCTTCTTAGAAGCCTTTGCTGTTGGAGCAAACTTAACCTTAGCGATTGTAGCAACTGCATCGCATTCTGAGCACTTCTTAGAGCCAGTAGCGAAGATTGTAGCAGCCTTTGTTACAACCCACTTGTGTGTGCAAGCAACCTTTACTTTGTAGCCAGCACTGATTGCTGTGATATAAGCCTTTGAGTTTGAAGGAACAGTAAATGTTACCTTGTCAGCGTCAACGCCAAGACCAGCGAAACCTGTGAATTCAGGATTCTTAACTACAACAGATGTAAGCTGTGGAGCATCTGTCTTGCTAAGACCATAAACAGTCTTTACGCTCTTACCAAGAGTAACTGATGTAAGACCCTTGAAGTTGTTGTAGAATTCTGTAACTTCTGCACCGCTATATGTATCAGAAACTGTAGCAGATGTAGCTGTACCATAGTAGAAAGCAGAAGCTGTCTTCTTTTCTACAGGAAGCTTAACAACATTCTTACCAAGCTTTGCATCATAAGCTGATGTGTAAACAGTACCGTCAATTGTGATTGAAGTACCCTTAGGAGCTTCAAGAACTTGGTAATCCTTTTCGTCTGTTGTCAATGTGTAATCAACATAATAAGTCATGCCTTGTTCCATAGAAATAGTAATCTTTGCAGATGGAGTAGCTGATGACTTAACAGTCTTTACAAAAGTAACAGCTGAACCGTCTTTTGTGCCCTTAACTTCTTCTGTATCAATTACAGTTGCTTGATTAAGAGTAGCCTTGAAGTAATATGTCTTACCAGCTTCAAGAAGAGCTGACTTAAGGTCAACTGGTGTGCCCTTAATTGTTTCGTCTTCTGTCTTATCGGTAATGATGTAGTCAGTACCGTTGAACTTTGTGTACTTGTAAGAAAGAACATGTGTTGTCTTTCCGTTAGTTGCACTTGAATCTGTTGTTGTGCCGTCAACAAATTCATCTCTTGTTGTTGTTTCGCCCTTATCATCTGAAGTAATGTTGCTGATTGTAACTGAGTCAACAGCATCGCTTTCCTTCAAAGCTGTCTTGAAAGTTGTATCAGTATAAAGACCATCCGGCTTGCTTGCATAGATATGACAAGCAGCAACTCTGTCAGCTTCTGTATATTGAGCTGTATTGTACTTGTTGTAAAGTGATTCACTATAACCATAATAAACAGCTGTTGATTCTACAGACATATTGTAGTAACCTGTCTTTGATGGTGTGAATGAATAGTATGAGCTAAGTGATGTTGAATCAACCTGTGCAAGCTTATTTGCAGTAATTGCTTCTGCTGTTGCACCTTCCAACTCCTTAGTTGTCTTTGCATATTGAGTATCAATTGTTACATTTGGTTTAACAGTTGCAGAGCCTGTGATTGCTGTGTATTTAACAGTTGATGGAGCAACAGCTGTTGCAGTAATAGCAGCAAATGCTGAAGTTGCACCAGCAAGTGAAGAAGCAGCCATAACAGCAGCAAGAGCAACTGATAATGTTTTCTTTGCAAGTTTCATTATAAAACTCCTCCTTGAATTTTGTTTTTGTTTTGTTTGTTTCGCAGATTGTTCTCGTTCTGCAGTCTTTAGTGTTTAATTCTTAAATTATTACCTCCCAAATCAGATTGCAATCCAAAGTTCTTGATTAGATCACACCATAAGTATAGTATAAGAGTTCAAAAAAGTCAACAAAAATTTTTCCAAAAAATAATTTTTTATCAAAAATGATTTAAAGGACGATAGTTGCAGAGCTTTGTCTATGTACAAAATACACATACGGTGAAAACCGATCAAGTTAATTGCAGATATATGCCAAACCGACAGTGTCGGATGAAGCCAAAATAGAATATGAGTTTTTAACCCATCAGTCGTGAAAGTTCATTTGTTTAGTCCTTTTAACCCCTCAGTCAAACCTGCGGTTTGACAGCTCCCCTTGCAACAAGGGGAGCCTAAGTGGTGCCTACTATAATAGGTATAAATTAATATTTAATAGGTGTTGAATCAAGGTACTTATTAACCATAAGTGCTACTTTGAACACGATTGCGTCGTCGAACTCTCTAAGGTCAAGGCCTGTGAGTTTTTTGATTTTTTCAAGACGGTAAACAAGTGTGTTTCTATGGACAAAAAGTTTTCTCGAAGTCTCGGAAACATTGAGGTTATTGTCAAAAAACTTTTGAATGGTAAACAAAGTTTCCTGGTCGAGCGACTCGATACTGCCCTTTTTGAAAACCTCTTTGAGGAACATTTCGCAAAGGGTGGTCGGAAGCTGATAAATGAGGCGTGCGATGCCCAAATTATCGTAATTGATGATAGTTCTTTCGTTATCGAAAACCTTGGAAACTTCAAGAGCAACCTGAGCTTCCTTAAACGATTTTGCCAAGTCCTTAATACCCGTTACGCAAGTGCCGATACCGACAATTGCCTGGCAGTAAAACTCGGTTGAAAGCGTGTCGCAAATCGACTGTGCAAGTTTTTCCAAATCCTTGGAATCGACATTCGGGCGAACCTCTTTGATAAGTGCAATATCCGTTTCGCTGATACTGATAACGAAGTCCTTGGTTTTGTCCGGAAAGAAGTTTTGCACAACATCAAAAACGGAAACATCGGTATGTTCCGCAATGCGAATGATGAAAACAACCCTTGTGGCGTCGTTATTAAAGCGAAGTTCGCGGGATTTGATATAAATATCACCCGGAAGGATATTGTCAAGTATTACATTTTTGATGAAATTTGAACGGTCAAATTTTTCGTCATTATTCTTCTTAATTTGGTCAAGAGCAACCGCAATAATAGACACATAGCGGCGGCTTGTTTCGTCCGTACCGTCAACAAAGCAGGCGTACTCGGGGTGAACATCGTCACCGAAAGCCTTGTAAGTGCAAGTGTCCACGCAGACCTGTGCTCCGCCGAAAACGCCGGCAGCAACAACGCCCTTGCGTGACTCGCCGATTAAGCCGAGTTCACTGCACGAAATGACGGTACCCGTATCGTCAACAACACCGATAATTCTGTCGGTTGCATCACGCATCTGATTTATGATGCTTTGAAATAATCTGTTAGGCATAAAATCTCCTCCCCGGTGCAACATCATCAAATACTGCACAAAAAAATATCAAACCTATTGTGTATATTATACAATAGGTTTGACAGATTTGCAACCTTTTTACTAATTTTTTTTAACATTTTTGTGCTATTTGACTAAGGTGTAAGAAAAAGCACAATATATAGTGTCAAAATTGGGCAAAACACACTATTTAGCACTAATCTGTTTAAGCTCGTCGGCGGTCAAATAGCGACATTCGCCGGGTTTGAGCGAAGAATCGAGGGGCAAATTACCCATTTTTGTGCGGTCGAGTGCGGTAACGGTTATGCCGTGCTTTTTGAACATTCGCTTGACCTGATGGTAAAGCCCCTGTTTAAGAACCACCCGACAAACGGTCGGGTCGCCGTCAATCGGAGAGAGTTCAGCTTCAAGTAATTTTTCGCCGTTGAGCACCATTCCGTTCTTGAAGTCCTCAATTATCTGTAAAGTAATTGCCTTGTCAAGGTGAGCGACATAAGTTTTGTCGATATGCCGTGACGGCGACAAAATCGAATGTGCAAATTCCCCATCATCGGTGAGCAAAACGAAACCGGTTGTGTCCTTATCAAGCCGACCGGCAGGAAAAATTCCGCGGCGTTTCATACTGTCGGGAAGCAAGTCGACAACGGTTTTTTCGCCCTTGCCGTCGGAGGCGGAAATCACGCCCGGCGGCTTATTCATCATAATATAAACATACTTTGAATAGGTGATTTTTTCGCCGTCGACAGTGATAACATCGTTGTCGGAACATTTGGCGTCGCCCGATTTTTCAACCGTGCCGTTGACGGAAACCCGCCCTTTTTTGAGCAGATTTTTTGCGTCGGAGCGTGAAATATTAAGTTGTGTGGATAAAATTTTGTCAAGTCTTGTCATTAAGTGCTACCAAAAATCCGTCGTCGGCAGAAGTGTCACACAAATCCGCACCGACAAGTTCGCCGTCGAGGACAATCAGGTTGGCAATAACGCTGTCGCTATCGCCGTAATTTGTAATATGATATGTGTACATCACAGCGGTTTTGCCCTTGTAGGCGGTCAAATCGAAGTTCTGCTGTTTTTGAATTTCGTTGTATTTATTATACACATCGTTGAATTTTTCGGGTATGATAATTTCCTTGCTCTCCTCGTTTGAATCGGTTTTGTAGCCGAGAGAATTGATGTAATTCACCCGTTCCTCGGCAGTTTTGCACGATACAGTTGCGGATTTTGAAGCAGGCTTTGCCGAGTGATTACCTACAAAAGTGACGAGAATCACAACAATTCCCGTGAGGAGAAGAATCAGTCCGAAAACAGTTTTTGGCTTGAGTTTGAAAGTAAGCATACGCATAATATCACCAAAGGATTATATGCGGACGGTTGAGGAATTATGAATGAAGTTATGTATGTTTAAACCCCACCGCCTCGTTTTACTCGGCACCTCCCCTTGCATCAAGGGGAGGCAAAATCTGTTTTAATCGGATTCAACTAATTTTGTAAGAACCCGTTTTGCAACCGGACCTGCTGTTTGCGAACCGGAATTTCCGTTTTCGATTACAACAACAAAAGCGTACGGGTGTTCATCGTCATCCATAAAGCCCGTGAACCACGCGATGTTATGGTCGTCGTCATCATCAATTTGAGCCGTGCCCGACTTTGCACACAAATTCAACCCCTTATAACGGCTTTCGCCGTAATGTTCGGTGACATTGTAACGCATCATTTCCTTGAGCTTTGCGGCAACATCGGAGTTCATCATAGAAAGTTGGTTGCTCGGCAGTGTAAAGTCAAGTGCCTTGCCGGCTTGATTGGCAAGAGAGTCAACGATATTGAACGAAACCGCCGTGCCGCCGTTGGCAACAGCCGCAACGATACGAAGCATTGTAATCGGTGCAATTCTTGTATTGCCCTGACCGATACCCGTCCAGCCGAGTGCGTCAACGCCGAGTGTGATTTTGTCGGTCGTGTCAAAATATCCGGCATACGAATTGATAGTTCCGCTGACTGTAACGGCAGAGCCGATACCGAGTTCTTTTGCGGTGGTGGCAAGTTTTTCCTGACCGAGTTCGATTGCGATTTGAGCAAAGGCTGAGTTGCAGGATTTTGCAAGTGCGTCCTTGAAATTAATATGACTGCCGTGATTTGCGTTACACTTGATAGAAACGCCGCTCTCCGGCTGATATTCACCGTTGCAGACCCATTCTCTTGAGTAAATATCCGAAATATTTTCAATGGCACAAATTGCCGTGACCAGCTTGAAAGTTGAGCCGGGAACATAGTGAGCACCCAAAAGGCGGTTGATATAAACGCCCTCGTACTTATCACTTGTAAGGAGGTTGTCCGGCACATCTTCAACATCGTATGACGGCGAAGAAACGGAGCAGACAATGTCGCCGGTTTTGTAATTCACGATACCGACGGTGCCTTTTCTGCCGTTGAGTGCCTTATAAGCCTCGTCGCAAATGTCGCGGTCGATAGTCAGTTTCAAGTCGTTACCTTTGCCGTAGCGTTGAATATTATGCACGCCAAAAAGCAGGCTGTAACCGGTAAGCTTAGCCGAGTAAACAGACTGAACGCCTGTTGAAATGAAGTTTTTAGGGTCGCCGACAACATGGAGCGTGGATTTTCTCGTGGTTGCAGAGTCGGAATAAACGCGGTCGCCGTCTTTCGTTTCGGCAAGGACATCGCCGTCTTTGTCATAAATTGTGCCGGCACCGATAAGCTCGCCGTTGCTGTAAACATGGCGATTGAAGCGTTTCATAACCCATGTGTCGCCGTTTTGCACAAGCGAAACCGTCATAAAAACAAGTCCGACAATGAACAAAATTGACATAATCCAGAGGAAAATTCCCCGTTTGGTAATCATTTTCATTTCTTCTTTGCACCTCCGAGATAATTGTAAGTGCGTACATCAGACGCTTTGATGAACGCAAGAACCGCCCAACAGCACATCATACTTGAACCGCCCTGGCTGACAAACGGAAGAGTTACGCCCGTGAGCGGCAAAATATCGGTTATGCCGAAAATGTTAAGCGAAGTTTGGAACAAAAGCATTCCTGCACTTGCAATAGAAGCTATAGAATAAAAAGTTGAGCGTGAAGCGATTGAATTGAGCAATGCGGAAATTGCAATACACACGAACGACAACACAAGAACGATGCCGAAAATATAGCCCCATTCCTCACAAATTACGCCGAAAATAAGGTCGTTTGTGGACTCGCCGATATTGCGAACATTGCCGTTTCCGATTCCGAGACCGAGAAGTCCGCCGCTTGCAAGACCGACAAGCACACGGCTTTGCTGATAGCCTGTTGAATTATAATAATCAGCCTCCATAACATGGCGGTAAACGGCAAAACGGTTTTTGATGTTGCTCCTGTATTTAAGCACGATTGCACCGCCCATAACACCCGAAGTAATCGCCAAAATCATGGTCTTAATATCGCCCGAGTTCATAAACGCAATGATGAGAAATGTTACAAAGAAAATGAGTGCCGTGCCGAAGTCCTTGATGATGATAAGCGAGCCGACAACTGCCATCGAGAAGGCGATAAACGCAATGATATTCTTTGAAGTTTGGATTTTTTCAAGCGTTGCCGAGCCGACAAAAATAAATGCAACTTTGACAAATTCGGACGGCTGAAGCGTTATACCGCCTATGGTTATCCAATTTCGTGCACCGAGTTTTGGACTTGCAATTACGAGATTGACAAGCAAGAGCAAAAGTGCACCGATTGCCACATACAAACGCAATTTCATACATAAATCAACATAGCCAAGCAGGAACATCAAAAATATGAAAATCAAAATTCCTGCCAAAATTATAAAATACTGCTTTAAAGCCGCACTTGCGTTTTGGCTGCCGATTGTTACCAATCCTACGCCCGACAAAAAGAATGCAATTATCTCGAGTTCAAAATTTCGTCTGTGAAAAACGGTGTAAAAGAAAATCAAGTACACCCATTCCGTTGCAATAAGAAGTGCCAACGCTATCATAACTTTCGGCTCAAAAGCGTCACCGCAATTTGCTCCCGCAAAGCCCGTTACAAGCTGAAAAAGCGACAGCACAAGCATAAGTGCAAAGTTGTTTATCGGCTTTATTCTTACCTGTTTTTTACTTTTTTCTTTCATAATCTTACCTCTCATAGAAGATGAACACCTTGTCGCCGAAGGTAATCATATCTTCATCAAAAATAAGCTGTGACTGCGTTAAATATCTGCCGTTGAGCTTTGTTCCGTTATGGCTGTCCAAATCGGAAAGTGCCCAACCTCTTGAAGTTTTGTAAATTCGTGCATGGTGCGAGCTTACAGTCTGCGACATAATGCGAATATCCGCGTCCTCGCCTCTGCCTATGAGCACATCTTCTTTCTTCAGATAAACCGGCTTCTTGGTTTTTATGTCAACAAGAACGCCGTAGGCAACGGTTTTTGAGCTTCCGCCCGACTGAACCTCGTGTTTTATCTGCTTTTTGCTGTTTGAAGAGAGAGCTTCCTCGCACTCGAATTTGAGCGGAATGTTGCCGATGGTGATAATGTCGTTGTTTTCTATAACGGAACTGCCGTCAACCTTTTCGCCGTTCACCAAAATTCCGATTGCACGGGCAGAAGTGTCCGTAACAACCCAATCTTTACGCTTTTTGGCGATAACGGCGTGAAAACGGGCAACGGTAGGAAGCGGCAAAACAATATCGTTTGCTTTACTCTTTCCGATTGAAGTTTCCCAGTGGGTTATTTCAATAATATTACCGTCGTTTTGGTCAATGAGCCGAGCGAGTTTGTGCACCCTCGGGCGATTGCGGAACAGCGACACAATGCAGGTTGCCAAAATAAGAATTGCGGCAACGGGTGCAACATATCGCAAAATCATAATTAAGTAATCCATATAAACACTTCCAAATAAAAATCAATTATAAACAGAAAATCGTAGGGGAAGATATTATCTTCCCGCAAAACTAACACAATTCACTATTCACTTACTACACATAATAATACATTGTAATATTAATGATTTTTTTTATAATTGTCAAGTTACTTGAAAATTGTTTACAATTAATCTATAATGAAACAGAGGAGATTTCTTCGATAATTTTAACCAAAGGGGCAATTTTAATATGGTAGAAAAATCATTGTTCGGCACACTTGCCGACGGAACAAAAATTGATTTATACAAAATCACAAACAAGAGCGGTGCGTTTGTTACGCTCCAAACGCTCGGTGCAGGTATTCAGTCAATCAATGTACCCGACAAAAACGGCGTACTTGCCGATGTCGTGCTCGGATTTGACAATCCGCAGGATTATACCGACCCCGACCTTGGCTATCAGGGCTTAATCGTCGGCAGATGGGCAAACAGAATCAGGGGGGCAAAATTCACCTTTGACGGAGTTGAGTACAACACGCCCGTAAATCAGGGACAGTGGACGCTCCACAGCGGCGGACGCTTCAGTTTTACTCCGTGGGAAGTTGAAGAAACAGGTGATAACTATGTCATTTTCAATCGTTTTTCACCTGACGGCGAGGACGGATTCGGCGGCAATTTCACAATGAGAGTTAAATACACATTCACAGAGGACAACACGCTCCGTCTTGAATACAGTGTGCTTTCGGACAAAGATACGGTTACAAATCCTACCAACCACGCATATTTCAACCTTTCGGGCAATCCGGAAGAAACAGTGGAAACTCATTTTCTTAAAATCAACGCCGACTTCTTTACCGAAACCGACGACGACCAACTTCCGACCGGCGAGCTTGGCACGGTTGACGGTACGATGATGGACTTTCGGAAAAGCAAAAAAATCGGCGACGATATCGACAAACCGTTCAGAGCGGTAATTGACGGCATCGGCTACGACAACAACTACTGCTTGTACAAAAAGGACTTCACTTTGCAGGAAGCGGCTGTTCTTGAACACAAAGAAAGCGGCAGAAAGCTTGAAGTTTACACGGACTTGCCGGGAATTCAGCTTTATTGCGGCGGTTGGCTTGCAAAGGACGGCAATCCGGGCAAAGCAAACGGCAAGGTTACATACCGCAGAGGAGCGGCACTTGAAACACAGTTTTATCCCGACACGGTAAACCACGCCGATGTGTTCCCGTCAAAATTCGTCAAGGCAAATGAGGAATTCAAAACCACAACAGAATTCAGATTCAGTGTAGAATAACCTATAATTTAATACAAAACAACAAGCACCTCCAAAGCCGTACAGCCTTGGAGGTGTAAATTATGTTAATTAGTTTTCTTTTTTGGATTTTTAATTTGAAGAGCTTTGCGTCGGAATATAAGGTGCAATAGCCTCGGCAAGCTTAACAGTCGGCATTGTTTGAAGAATTACTTTGCCCGGACCGGTTACAACGGTATTGAAAAGACCTTCACCGCCGAAAAGAATATTTTTTGCACCTTTAACGGTTTGAACATCCATTGAGCACGAACCGGAAATCATAACAACATGACCCGTGTCAACAATAATCTGCTGACCTGCCTCAAGTTCATATTCAATAGCCGAGCCGTCAATTTCAATAAACGCAATGCCGTTACCCGAAAGTTTTTGCATAATAAAGCCCTCGCCGCCGAAAAAGCCCGAGCCTATTTTCTTTTGGAAGAAAACCGAAAGCTCAACGCCGGTTGTCGAAGCAAGAAAACCGCTCTTTTGCACGATACAATCGTTACCCGGCTGAATTTCAACAGCCACAATATCTCCCGGAAGACAGCTGGCAAAAGCAATTTCTCCGTTGCCGCCTACTGCGGTGTATTTGTTTTGGAACAATTTTTCGCCCGAGAACATTCTGCCGAGAATTTTGCCCATTCCGCCGCCTACGGTTTCCATTTTCATATTTGGCGACATCCAGCTCATTCCGCCGCCCTCTGTAATCATTGTTTCGCCTGCGTCAAGCTGACAAACAACTACCGGAAAACTTCCGCCTTTAATTTCGTATTTCATATAAATTCTCCTTTTCAACTAAAAGTTGTTTATTATCTTTACTTTTAGCATATCATAAATTTATATGAATGGCAATAAAAAATCATAACAGTGATTCCAAATGTTTTTCTTAACTTCACACAAAATAAACGGATTGTCCGATAAAATGTAAGACAATCCGTTTTTAAATTTAATTTTATCAGTCGATTTCGCAAATCCAGCCTTCAGGAGCTTCAATTTCGCCCATTTGAATACCTGTGAGGGTTTCGTAAAGCTTCTTGGTGTAAGGACCCATTTCTTCCATACCCGACGGGAAGCAAATCTCTTCACCGTGGTTAACAATTTTGCCGACCGGAGAAATAACAGCCGCAGTACCGCAAAGTCCGCATTCTGCAAAGTCCTTGAGTTCGTCGTAGTAAACCTCTCTGTGTTCAACAGGCATATTGAGATAATGCTCTGCAACATACATAAGAGAACGGCGTGTGATTGACGGAAGAATTGAATTTGACTTCGGTGTTACAAACTTGCCGTCTTTGGTAATAAAGATGAAGTTTGCACCGCCTGTTTCCTCAACCTTTGTACGGGTTTGAGGGTCAAGATACATATTTTCGTCAAAACCGCAATTGTGAGCATCAACAATGTTATGAAGTGACATAGCATAGTTAAGACCTGCTTTGATGTCGCCTGTACCGTGAGGAGCGGCTCTGTCAACATCCGATACTCTGATAGTGATAGGCTTTGCACCGCCCTTGAAGTAAGGGCCTACAGGAGTAGCAAAAATTCTGAACTGGAATTTGTTAGCCGGCTTTACACCGATGATTGAATCGTAGCCGAATACGAACGGACGAAGATAAAGCGTTGCACCCGAACCGAACGGAGGAACATATGCCTCGTTTGCCTTAACTACTTTTTTAACCGCATCAACAAATTTTTCTTCAGGTACTTCAGGGATTTCAAGTCTGCGACAAGACTCCGCAAGTCTTTTAGCGTTCATATCAGGGCGGAAGCAAACTGTTCTGCCGTCCTTTGTTGTGTAAGCCTTTAAGCCCTCAAATACTGTTTGAGCATATTGAAGAACACAGGCACACTCGCTCATAGTGATATTGGCGTCCTTTGTAAGAGCACCGTCATCCCACTTGCCGTCCTTGTACCATGAAACATATCTTTCATCTGTAGGAATGTAGCCAAAGCCAAGGCTTGACCAATCAATATCCTTTTTTTCCATTTAAAACATCTCCCTTGTTTGTTATATACTGTATAAATTCATTATAGCACTTTGAAAATTTTTGTAAAGGGGGTTAAACCATTTAATTTAGCGTGATTCAGGAACCTTATCGACAGAATATTATTCGGCGGAGCAAGTTATCTTGCCGTTATGATTTGACGATACGAAACCTATGTAAGATTTGCCCTTGTTAATTGAAAGCGTACTGCCGTTTGCGTCTTTAAGCACAAGTTTACCGTCTGAAACTTCCCAAGTAATATCCGTTGCCGTGCCGTTTGACACATACTTTCCGCTTCCCGAACTCCACTTGTAATTCAGATAAGTCGTGCTTGAGCCTTTATAAGGAACGGTTATGTAGGTTGACTCGGCTTTGAGAATAATCAAATTTTGGAATTTAACATCCTTTTCCCAGTCGTTTGTGTGATATTTGCCGTCGTCGGTGCTGTAAGTGAATTTTCTTGTATCCGTTCTGTCTGAGAATTTAACGCCCACGCTTGTTGCACCGGTTGCACCCGCCGCAGTAACGGAAGAGTTAAAGCTGAATTGAGTGAATGAACTTTCTTTAAGCTCGGTTCTGTAGCCTTTTTTCTTAATGGCACTGTCAATTTTTTTGCCGTTAAGAATTCCTCTGTGCTCACTTGACACATTTCTCGTTGTATCACGGCTGAACAACTCACCGCCCGACATACCGTCAATATCATTAACCTTTTCGTTTTTAATGGTTTCATATCCGCCGGTGTAATTCTTCGTGCTGTGACTGCCGCCCCAATGGATAAAAACAGCGTCAAAGAATTTACTGAATTTTACATAACTCGGTCTTGCCGAACGGAGCGGACCGACTTTTTCAGGCACGGAGCTTGTGTCGGCATAGAGCCAAAGCATACGGCTGATTCCGCCCTCAACTTCGCCCTCGCAAATAATATCGGGGGATGTAATGCCCCACTGCGGTCTG
>CAVBQD010000015.1:0-20889 GCA_963597385.1 bacterium
CTCCCAATACGATGAACATACCAAACGATACCAGAGCACTCAAAGGAAGGCCTACAGCCACCGCTTTCATACCGTAAAATCCGCTTTCAAGCATAATCATTTTATTAAAGCCCTTGGGCGTTATACCGACCGATTTAAACATAGCAAATTCCTTTTTGCGTGAGGCAATACCCGATGAAATTGTATTGATAATATTGAATATTGTGATGAGCGAAATAAGGGTTATAAAGCCGTAAATGAACACTTGTAAAATAAACGAAACTGTTTCAAGGGTTTGCATTCTGTCGGAATAATCGGTAACGGAAAAGTCGCCGTATGTGCCCTCATCGGAAAGCTCATTGAGCTTCTCGGTAACATATTTATGGTCACTTGTTTCCAACGCCAAAACATATTGCTGTGCGATATCCGTTTTAAGATTCTCGCAAGCCTTTATAAATTGTGAATACGGCATATAAAGAGAAATAACGCCCTTGTTGTTTAAATTGCAAGCTTTCAAATTACTGTATTTCACAAAATCGGTTATTTCATAATTCAAATTGCCGTCTTCGGTATAAACATCTTTAAGTTTTGTGCCAAGAATATTATCCCGAAATACCTTTTTACCGGTTTTTGAATGAGAAATATTATTCATCAACAAAACCTTGCATTTGTTGCCGTTATAGTATTTTTTGCTGTCTATACCGTTTTTATCACAAAGTTCGTTAAACATATCGTCGTCAAGCAAGTTAATCTGAACATTCAAAGCCTTATTAAAAGCATTTTTATATGAACCGGTCAAATATTCACTCGACCAAAACTGCTTAAAATCTTCTCTGTAACTGCTTTTTGAATCTAAATTGTAAAAAACATAAGACGCACAATACATATCGTCAATTTTATCGATAGCCGAGATTTCTTTTAACGCTTCGTCTTTTTTGTCGCTGTCAAGATTGCAGGCAATCTGATAAGGCGTGGTTTGTTCCCCGACTTCACTTGTGAACACACCGCAAAAATAGTTACAAGATAAAAACAGCACAACGGAAAGTGCGATAGACACTGTGATAACCCGTGCCTTTCTGCCGTTACGCTTTAAATTTTTATAGGCAAGCTCGCCCTCATATCCGAAAACACGCTTGATATATTTAGGACTTTTGAGAGATTTTGCCTTGACTTTTACTTCATCGGTTTGTCTGATAGCGTCAATCGTAGATATTCTTGAAGCTTTTCTTGCCGGAATTGACGAAGAAATAATTATTGTGATTATGCTGAGAACGAGCACAATCGCAAGTGCCCAAAGCGGGAATTCGACCTGCATACGAACATTTTCATCCGTAACGCCCATAATCATACCCGATGACATGATCTTTGCACCGATTGCTTTAAGAGTTACACCAATACCGACCACCCCGACAATAATACCGACAGGTATCCCGAAAAGTGCAAGGATAAATCCTTCATAATAAATCGAAAGCTGTTTTTGCCTTTTAGTTGCACCGACAGATGAAAGCATACCGAGATATTTAACCTTTTCAGACAGCGACATTGCAAACGCATTATAAATAAGAACAACCGACGCCGCCATAATAATAGCCAAAACAAACCCAACAAGTGGCATAAGTGTGGCAACTAAACTTTCTTTTCCGTAAGCAAATTTTGAAAATAAAAGTTCTGTATTGATTTTTTGATAACCCGAATTTACTTTCTCAATTATTTCATTTACAACATTCAACGAATTTCTGTCAAGCTTTTTAAGTTGAACAGCAACGGTTGAATAATTATTATCTCCGAGTCCCGTCAAAATTGCAAAAGATGAGGTCGGACTGTTTTGGTGCAAAATTGCGGTTATTTTGAATTGCTTAATTTCTTTTTGCTCAAATTTTTCACCGTACACATAAGCACCGGTCGTTTCAAATGTGCCGTCGTCACTGCTTGCAATTCTTGTTCCGCAAGGAACAGTAACAACATCCCCGACTTTCCAATCAAGTTCGTTTTTTTCAATAAAATCACTTTGAACGGCGATTTCGTTTTCACTTTTCGGAAATGTTCCGTCATAATCGGACTGAACGAACATTTTAAAATAATTACTGTCGCAAGCGGCCATCGTACCGGTTGCAAGTCTGTCGGACTTTCCGTTGTCAAGTTTGAATTCCTTATACGACTCATTGCAAAGTCCCACCGTATCAATTCTGCTGTCTTTATACAAACTGTCTGCCGACGATTGCTCAGCATCAAAAAATTTAACGACATAGTCACCGTCGGATACTATTGCTATATCGTAAGTCAACTGCATAAATGAGGCAATCGCAACGAACACAGCCGTTATCATAGCAACCGAAACAATAATACCAAAGCAGGTTACAAGTGTTCTGCCTTTGTTTTCTTTAAGATGACGGAGAGTGAGTTTATTAACGATATTCATTCGTTTTCACCTCATCTCTTGTAATTCTGCCGTCCTCAATGGCAATTACCCTGTCAGCGGCAAGAGCAATTCTTTCATCGTGAGTAATGACAATAAGTGTTTGATTGTTTTCCCTGTTAAACTTTTTGAGAAGTGAAATAATTTCCTTTGTATTTTCACTGTCAAGATTACCCGTTGGTTCGTCGGCAAGCATAAGTGCAGGATTGTTTACAAGTGCTCTGCCGATAGACACACGCTGTTGCTGACCGCCCGAAAGTTGATTTGGCAGATGCTTCAGTCTGTGCTCAAGACCGAGAATTTTCACAAGAGAACCAATTATTTTTTGATTAGGCTTTCTGCCGTCAAGCAAAAGCGGCAATGTAAGATTTTCTTCAACTGTCAAAATCGGAATAAGATTATAGAATTGATAAATAAGCCCGATTTGTCTGCGGCGGAATATTGCAAGATTGGTTTCGTCAAGCGTTGCAATATCGGTTCCGTTAATAATAACACTGCCCTTTGTCGGTACATCAACTCCTCCGAGAATATGCAAAAGCGTTGATTTACCCGAACCCGACGGACCGATAATTGCCACAAATTCGCCCTGCTTTACAGAAAAAGACACATTATCAAGTGCAACGACCTTTGTTTCATCCTTGCCGTAGATTTTTGATAAATTTTTTACTTCGAGAATATTCATTTCTTTCTCTCCTTTCGTGCCTATTCTATAAAAGTCGGATTACAGTGCCGTGACAGAAAAATTACAGTTATGTCACTAAACAATCGATTTGTAAAACTTAATTTCAAAAGTTGAACCTTTGCCCTGCTCACTTTCTACAGTAACTGTTGCATTTTCCTTTTCAAACACGGTTTTGGCAAGTGCAAGACCTATGCCGACGCTTTCTTTTGAAGAATTTTTACCGTGATAAAAGCGTTCAAAAATATGCGGCAAATCATCTTTTGAAATTCCGCAACCATTATCTTTTATAATCAAAGTATTATAAATATTTGTTGATAAGCTTTGAAGTTCAAGTCTGCCGCCGTTATCGGTATGCTCAAGACAATTTTTGATTATATTTGATACCGCTTCAACTGTCCAACTTTCATCACCGTTAAAGACAAAATCTTCGGCAAAATTATCAACTGTTATATTTTTAAGTTCAGCTGTCAACAAAAACGGCTTTAAGCTTTCTTCTATAACCTTTGAAATATTGACTTCTTCCCTTTTAAAGTCAACCGTATCTGCATCAAGTTTCGATATTTTAAGAATGTCTGTAATCAGCCACTTCATTTTTGAAAGCTGTGTGTTAATTACGGCAACAAATTCCTGCCGCTTTTCGGTATCGGTTTCTTTTTCCAAAAGTTCACACATAACCATCATTGATGTAAGCGGAGTTTTAAGCTGATGAGAAATATCGGCAAGAGAATCGGCAAGATATGCTTTATCATTCTTCAAATATTCATTTTGACTTTTCAGAAGAGTGACAACCTTATAAAGATTATTTTTCAGAATAGACAGTTCGCCCTCGGTATTGTCATTGATATTCAAATCGTAATTGCCTTTACAAACGAGTGACAAATAATCATTGAGTTCGTTAAGTTTTTGATGTCTCCGTTTCGTCACCACAATAAATATTACTGTCAATATCAAGCCAAGTACAAAACATAAAACAGCACAAATTTTGCTGAAAATCAAACACACGGCAGATAAAGCAACGGTTAATACAGCCGAAACAGCGGTGACGATTTTTATTTCCTTTTCATTCATTTTCAATAATATATCCGAGACCTCTTACAGTTTTTATATAAACAGGGGCAGTCGGATTCTCCTCAATTTTATCACGAAGCCGTTTGATGTAAACGGTCAGAGTGTTGTCTTCCACAAAATCGCCCGCAACATCCCAAATGTTTTCCAAAAGCTGAGTACGGGACAGAACACAACCGCGATTATTAAGCAAAATAAGCAAAAGCTTATATTCCATAGCGGTTAAAACAATTTCTCTTCCGTTTTTATAGACCTTTGCTTCGTTTGTATTAACAACCAAATCCTTAATATTAATTTTGCCGTCACCGTTTTCATTATTATATCGTCTAAAAACACTTTTAATCCGCACAAGAAGTTCCTTTAGTCTGAACGGCTTAGTAATATAATCATCGGCTCCGAGTTCAAATCCCATAACAACATTGACCTCGTCATCATAAGCCGTTAAAAATATTACCGGAAAATCACCTATTTCTTTAATCCTTTTGCACACATCATAGCCACTTCCGTCGGGTAAGGTTAAATCCAAAAGATAAAGAGAAAAGTTCTTTTTATTGATAATTTCATACGCTTCTTTAACACATTTTGCAACGGTTACGGTATACCCCTCATTTTCAAGTGAGTATGAAAGACCCATAGCAATGGCGTCGTCGTCCTCAAGCAAAAATATATCCATAATACACCTCATTAACCTTATATTATACTGATATAATAGCACATAACACATCACTCTTCCATTACAATATTGTAATAAAGCTAAAAAAATGCCTCTCGAAAAACCGAGAGGCAATCTTGATGATTTAATTATTTTTATTCTGCGTTAGGAGCGTAGAAATCAACAAGCTTTGCAAGCTTATTATATTTCTCAATAGAATTATCGGCGGCAATTGCAAAGAGTTGTTCTGCCTTACCCGGGAATGATCTCTTAAGAGCAGAGTATCTTGTTTCACCCTCAATAAATTCTACATAATCGGCTGATGGAGCCTTAGAATCAAGGCTGAACGGATTCTTACCCTCCGGAATGAGAGCAGGATTGTAACGGAAGAGATTCCAATAACCTGCTGCAACAGCCTTCTTTTGTTCCATCTGGTTGAACGGCATCTTGATACCGTGGTTGATACAAGGTGCGTAGCAGATAACAAGTGACGGACCGTGGTAAGCGGCAGCCTCTTGGAATGCCTTTAAGCATTGATTAGCATTTGCACCCATAGCAACCTGTGCTACATATACATAGCCGTAAGACATAGCGATTTGAGCCAAATCCTTTTTCTTAACAACCTTACCTGAAGCGGCAAACTTGGCAACAGCACCTGTAGGTGTTGATTTTGAAGCCTGTCCGCCTGTGTTAGAATAAACCTCTGTATCGAATACAACGATGTTTACATCTTCATTAGAAGCGATTACATGGTCAAGACCGCCGAAACCGATATCGTAAGCCCAGCCGTCACCGCCGAAGATGAACTGATACTTCTTAGCGGCATAATCTGCATCTTTAAGGAAGTCGGCTGCTGCGTCTGCTGCTTCGCCCGAAAGGCTCGCACCCTTGAGAGCGGCAATAAGAGCTGCTGCGTCTGTATCGTTCTTTGCGGCGTCATCGTATGTTGAAAGCCATGCGTCTGCTTCCTTAACGCCTGCCTTAGAAAGAACTTCTGCATCTGCGGCAAGTCTTTCTCTGATTTGCTTTTGAGCAAGGTACATACCGTAACCGAACTCAGCGTTATCCTCAAAGAGTGAGTTTGACCAAGCAGGACCGTGACCGTTCTTATCAACGGTATAAGGAGTTGACGGTGCGGAACCGCCCCAAATTGACGAACAACCTGTTGCGTTTGCGATGTACATCTTGTCACCGTAAAGTTGTGTAACAAGTTTTGCATAAGGTGTTTCACCGCAACCGGCACAAGCACCCGAGAATTCAAGATAAGGCTTTCTGAACTGAACGCCGATTGTATTTGGAGTAAGAACTTCCGGCTTTGCAGGAGTATCTACAAGAGCGTCGAAAGATTTTTGTACATGGAGTTGAGAAGCGATCGGCTTCATTGTAAGCGACTTTGTAGGACAAACATTTGCACAAGAGCCGCAACCTGTACAGTCAAGAGCGGAAACAATAAGTGCATATTGATAATCCGTTCTCTTATGCTTAATCATAGTTGTGCCTTCAGGAGCTGCCTTTGCTTCTTCTTCGTTCATAACGATAGGTCTGATAACAGCGTGAGGGCAAACCATTGAACAAAGGTTACATTGTGCACATTTTGCAGGATCCCATTCAGGAACAGAGATAGCAATACCTCTCTTTTCAAATGCTGCAGAACCTTGCGGATATACGCCGTCGGCACTGTCAACAAATGCAGATACAGGGAGGTCGTCACCGTGAAGTCTTCCAACAGGGTCAAGAATATCCTTAACGAATTTCTTCATTTCAGGTCTGTCTGTATCAACATGCATTTCTGCCTTTTCGTCAACAGCGTCTTTCCAAGAAGCAGGAACATCAATCTTAACGACTTCCTTTGAACCTCTGTCGATACCGTTGCAGTTAGAGTTTACTACAGCTTCGCCCTTCTTTGAGAACTTTGCAACAACCTTTTCTTTCATATATCCGATTGCTTCATCTACAGGAAGAATTCCGCTGATGGTGAAGAATGCAGACTGAAGAATTGTTGAAGCTCTGCCCGGAAGACCGACTTCTTCGGCAATCTTGATACCGTTGATTGTATAGAAATTAATATTGTTTTCAGCAATATATCTCTTCATGGAAGCAGGAAGTTCTTTGTCAAGTTCTTCCGGAGTCCAAATACAGTTGAGGAGGAATGTACCGCCCGGTACAAGGTCCTGAACCATATCGTACTTTGTTACATATGAAGGATTGTGACAGGCAACGAAGTTTGCCTTGTTAATCAAA
The DNA here is from genome assembly GCA_963597385.1 of bacterium. Taxonomy (GTDB): domain Bacteria; phylum Bacillota; class Clostridia; order Oscillospirales; family Acutalibacteraceae; genus Eubacterium_R. Next base: position 7,036 of record CAVBQD010000015.1, read on the forward strand.
TATGTTGATGTAATCGGTGATGAACCGAAACGAAGGTGAGAAACAGTGATGCCGCCCGACTTCTTCGAGTCATAGAAGAAGTAACCCTGAGCGTACATATCTGTGTGGTCGCCGATAATTTTGATAGAGTCTTTGTTTGCACCTACGGTACCGTCAGAACCGAGACCCCAGAACTTACAAGATGTTGTTCCGGCAGGAGTTGTGTCCGGAGTTTCCGTAATAGGCAATGAAAGATTTGTAACATCGTCGTCGATAGAAAGAACAAATTGAGATTTTGGCTCAGGTGCAGACATATTTGCAAATACTGCGATAACATGAGCAGGAAGTGTGTCCTTTGAACCCAAACCGTAACGGCCGCCGTATACAGGAACAGCATCAAATTTTGAGCCTTTAAGAGCGGCAACAACATCAAGATAAAGAGGTTCGCCGAGCGAACCCGGTTCCTTTGTTCTGTCGATAACGGAAATGTGCTTTACTGTTTCAGGCAATGCACCGATAAGATGTTTTGCAGAAAACGGTCTGTAAAGATGAACGCATACCATACCAACCTTTTCGCCTCTTGCGTTAAGGAAGTCAACTGTTTCTTTGATAGTGTCGCAAACAGAACCCATAGCGATAATAACACGCTCTGCGTCAGGTGCACCGTAATAGTTGAAGAGTTGATAGTTTGTGCCGATTTTTTCATTAACCTTGTTCATATATGCTTCTGTTGCGGCAGCAGCGTCTGCATAATACTTATTACAAGCCTCTCTGTGCTGGAAGAAAATATCGGAGTTCTCGGCAGAACCGCGAAGAACAGGGTGCTCAGGATTCAATGCTCTTGCTCTGAAATCTGCAACATCCTGCATATCGAGCATATCACGAAGATCTTCATAATCCCAAGTTTCGATTTTTTGTACCTCGTGTGATGTACGGAAACCGTCGAAGAAATGAAGATAAGGAACACGGCTCTTGAGTGTTGCAAGGTGTGCAACCGCACCGAGATCCATAACTTCCTGAACATTTGCCGAACAAAGCATAGCATAGCCTGTCTGACGGCATGCCATAACATCGGAATGGTCACCGAAAATATTAAGTGCGTGAGTTGATACACAACGAGCAGATACATGGATAACGCTTGGAATAAGTTCGCCGGCAATCTTGTACATATTAGGAATCATCAAAAGAAGACCCTGTGATGCCGTATAAGTTGTTGTTAATGCACCTGCCGAAAGAGAACCGTGAACGGCACCTGCCGCACCTGCCTCTGATTCGAGCTCGGCAACCTTTACGGTTTGACCGAATAAGTTTTTGACGCCTCTTGCCGCCATAGCGTCTGTTTCTTCTGCCATAGGTGAAGATGGCGTAATAGGATAGATAGCCGCAACTTCTGTAAACGCATAGCTTACATGAGCGGCAGCACTGTTACCATCCATAGTTTTTTTAGCTCTTGCCATTGGAAAATTTCTCCCTCCATAATTTAAAATTCAAATAGCAATTTGGGCGTACTGCACCCAAAGTTATCTATGTAATTATATCACCGCATTTCGAAAAATTCAACATATATAATAAAAATTTATAATGTGTTAATCATTTTTATGTAAAAAGTTACAAAAGTAATAAGAGAATGCCCTCATCGGCATTCTCTCGGTATCTAATATTATTTATTTGTTCGGTTTGCGTTTAGTTAATTCTCGCATTAAATTCGTTTTCTATCTTTTTAAGAGTGCGTTTTGTGGTAAGTCCGAGTTCAATTGTAACAACGCTGTCATCATCAAGAAAAATAATAATATGCGAATAGCGGTCAACAAAATTCTTTTTTAGGCTTGCCTTGGTATCTCTGCCTGTTTGAATTTTTTTGATATGCGAATACTCAAACACATTATTTTCGTCAACGCCGGTGAATTCCGCTTTGTCAGAAGTAAAACGGACTCCCGTTTTGAAGACCTCTTTTATCATAAGGGCAACAACAATTGCCGCAACAATTTCCACCAAAACATAAACGCCGACTTTCCAATCAAAACCCTCGCTGACCTTTGTAAAGCAAAAATACGCATTAAAAACAACCGCAACAGCCATTGCAAAGGCTACGCCTGCCGTAATCGGCGACAGGCACATTACAAATTTATCTTTCATCAATACACTCTTTTCCTGAATTTTTCGGCAATCGGACAACTTGACGATACAAACTCTCTGCCGTTAAGATATTCCAAAATACCTGCGTCCGTTGTAAAACTGAATTTCAACTTATAAGAATAAAGTTCCTGCTTAAACCTGCCGTGATGTGAGCCGTACTTGCCGTCATTGAGAAGCGGGTGCCCGATTGAAGCAAGGTGTGCCCTAATTTGATGAGTTCTGCCCGTGAGCAGTTCAATCTCAACAAGTGACAAATTATTATAGCTGTCAAGCACGGTATATTTTGTTCTGCATAACTTTGCACCGTCGGTTTCGGTTTGACTTACTTTAACCGTGTTTTTCTTGGTATCTTTTGTAAGCCAACCTGTCAGCACTTCACTTTTTTTATCAAAAATTCCCTCGGCAACGGTTAAATAAAACTTATCAATCTCTCTGTCCTTAATTTTTTGATTAAGAATTTTGAGTGACTGATAATTCTTTGCACCGATAACAATGCCGCCCGTGTTTCGGTCAATTCTGTTTGCAAGCGACGGAGTGAAGCTGTTTTCCTCATCCGGCTTGTATTCGCCCTTGTCGTAAAGATAGCGTTTCATTGAAGCAACAAGGGTGTTTACATACTCTTTACCGTCCGGATGACAAAGTTCTCCCTGTTTTTTATCCATAAGAATAACATTTTCATCCTCGTAAATAACTGACAAATCCTTTGGTGCCTGCAAAAAATCATAATGCTTTTTCTTTTCGGCAAGCATATCATCGGGCAAATAAAGGTCGATAACATCACCGTCAAGAAGCACCTGTTCGGGAGTGCAACGCTTGCGATTAACCTTGATATTCTTTTTTCTGATTTGCTTAAACATCATCGATTTGGGGAGAGTTGCAAAGTGCTTTTGCAAAAACTTATCAACCCTCTGACCCGCATCGTTTGAATTAACTGTTACACTTTTCATAGGAGTATTATATTCTATTTGCAAACCATAGTCAAATACGAATTTATGCTTGATTCATTCCAATTCAATTTTAAAACAAAGCGGCATTGAATAATCGGCATCGCTCTTTGACTTAAACTCCATATACCGTCTGTTTCTTTCAAACAAAAGTTCTTCGCCCGAGTCAAGCAATGTAACACGCTTAACAATCAAGTCTTGATTAATCTTTTTGAATGTTTTTATTCTTACAGGCTTTGACGCATTGGGTTTCATCCAAAAGGCATAGACACAGCCGTTTTTGTATGTAAAACGAAAATCTCTGCTTTTGTACGGTTTTGCCTTGTTATCTTTAAAAAAGCCGTCTTTTGCATTAACCTTGCCCTCGCCGAACATTTTCCATGCACGGGTATCATAAATACCCTCGCCGTTTTTATTCAGCCATTTGCCGATTGAGCGTAGAATCTGCGTTTCTTCCTTTGTAATCGTTCCGTCGGGCTTTGGACCGACATTAAGGAGCATATTGCCGTTTTTGCTGACAATATCTATAAGGTCGGTAACAATATGATACGGCGTTTTAAAGTTATTTGTTTTTGTATATCCCCACGAATTTTTACCTATAGCCGTGCAGGTTTGCCAATGCTCGGAAGAAATATCGGTGAGTGCACCACGCTCAACATCCTTTGTGGCAATGCCCGGAGCGAACGCATTACATTTGTAATTAATAGAGACTTCCTTGCCCCACTCAACGGCACGGTTATAATAATAAGCGGCAAACTTTTTGAGATACGGCTTGAATGCCCTGTTATGAATCCACCAATCAAAGTACACAACCAACGGCTGATATTTATCCGCAAACTCACAGTTACGCACCAGCCAATCCTCCAAAAACTCCTCGGTAGGTGCAGTACCCCTTACATCGTTTGCAGTTTTACCCATTTTAATTGCACCGAGTTCGTCACAATAATAAGCAGGGCCGTAAAAATCGGCATAACGCTCATCGTTTACATCGCTGTCTATGGTTCTACCCATATTCATAAAAAAGAAATGCTCTGCTCTGTGATTTGATGCACAGAATTCAACTCCCTGCTGTTCGCAAGACGCTTTTATCTCGCCGATAACATCACGCTTAACACCCATATTAACGGCATTCCACCTATTGAATTCCGTATCATACATGGCAAATCCGTCGTGATGTTCCGCAACGGGCATAACATATTTTGCACCGCTTTCCTTAAAAAGTCTAACCCACTCGTCGGCAGAAAAATTTTCGCCCTTAAACATCGGAATAAAATCCTTATAGCCAAAATCTTTTTGATTGCCGTAGGTTTTAATGTGATAACGGTACGCCGCTTTTGTTTTGTCATACATTTCTCTGCTGTACCACTCATTATGATAACCGGGCACGCTGTAAACACCCCAATGAATAAAGATACCAAACTTAGCATTTTTGTACCATTCGGGCGAGGTGTGGGCACAGAGAGAGGCGTTGTTGTCCTTAAATTTTCCGTTTGATATAACCGAATCAATCTGAAGCAAATAATCTTTTTTTGTCATCATTATCTCCTAAAAAAACAAGCCGCGGAATTAACCACGGCTTATTGATTTTTATTTAGAGCGATTATGCCATAAAGCTGCGAATAACAGCCTCACAATCCTTTGCGTCCATAATCTTAGGAACAGGATAAAGCGGATTACCTTCTTTAAGTGCACGCTTAACGAGAGTAGGCATATCCTCCTCCTTAATCATATCGAACTTTTCAGGAATGTTCATAGCAGCGTTCATTCTGCGGATTTCGGCAATAAATGCCTTACCCTTTTCCTCAACCGACATAGACGGAGTTGTAATTCCGATAATATCGGCAAGCTTTGCAAGCTGAGGATATGCAGAATCTGCATAATAATCAAGAACATAAGGCAAGATAACTGCGTTTGCCAAACCGTGAGGTGTGCCGTACAAACCGCCGAGGTTGTGTGCAATAGCGTGAACATAACCTACATAAGCGTGAGTGAAAGCACGACCTGCATAATAAGAACCCTTGAGCATATTTTGTCTTGCTTCAAGATTCTTACCGTCGTTGTAAGCCTTTTCAAGATTTTCATGAATAAGCTTTGTAGCAATCTCTGCCTCTCTGATAGTGTCCTTTGTGTTGCTGTGGCCGATATATGCCTCAACAGCATGAGTCATTGCATCCATACCTGTTGTCGAAGTGATGTGTGGTGGCAGACCTACGGTAAGTTCCGGGTCAAGCACAGCATACTTAGGACGAAGACAAGTATCATTGATAGCGTTTTTCTCATGAGTTTCGGGATCGGTTACAACAGCAGCAACTGTTGTTTCTGAGCCTGTGCCTGCAGTAGTCGGTACTGCAAAAAATGGTGGAAGCTTTTTATGTACTTTAAGCTGACCACGCATATCTCTAACGGATTGATTAGGCTTTACAACTCTTGCACCGGCAGCTTTTGCACAGTCCATTGAAGAACCGCCGCCGAATGCGATAATGCCTTGACAACCATTTTGAACATACATATCCTTGCAGTCCTCAATGTTAGGGATTGTAGGGTTTGGCTGAACACCGTCATAAATGACATATTCTACGCCTACTTCTTCAAGCTTTGCAAAAAGCGGGTCAAGAAGATGAAGTCCCATAAGTCCCTTATCGGTTACAACAAGAACCTTGTTGATGCCTTTGCCCTTGATGAATTCAGGCAGTCTGAGAACAGAACCTGCACCCTCAAGAAGCTCCGGTTCGGACCAATCCATAAAGCACATAGCAACCTTAAATACATTTTGGTAAATTCTGTACCAAATTTTCTTTAAAGTCCAGAGCATTTTCTTTCCTCCTTAAAATATTGTCAAATATATTCTACAAAAATTTTCAATAAATTGCAATAGCAAATGTTAATTTTGTCCAAATAAATTATATTACGGATATCCCATTGCTTTTAATATTTTTTCGTATAATCTTTCACTCGTCACAAAAAAACGGCTTCTCTATTGAAAGAGAAGCCGAATATATTAATCTAATAATCTAATTAATTAGGCGTGTAAAGGTTTGCGTACGGTCGGGAGGATGCCGGGACAAGTTTTTTGAAAGGCTTTGACATAATTTCGTCATAGTCTTTATCAAAATACTTGCAGTACTTTTTCACATAAGTTTTAAGTTCTTTTTCGTCATCTTTTGTAAGCGATTCCACATTGATATTCGGTGCAAGATTTTCCTTTGGAAACTTACCTCTGACAAAAATCTTACCGCCGTGCATACCCGATGCACAGTGAGTGCCGAACAACTTTTCGCCCCTCTTCATATTAAGACCGAGAAGAACGATTGTGCCCCCTGCCATATACTCGCCGAGGAACGAGCCGGCATTTTCACCGATAACAAGAACCGGTCGCATTTGTCTGAACTCTTTCATATGAATACCGCCGCGACACGCAACATTGTCCTTGATATAAATCTGACCGTCACGCATACCGTAGCCCATAGCGTCACCGCTGTGACCGTGAACGATGATTTCACCGCCGCCCATTGTATTACCTACAGCGTCCTGACAGTTGCCGTAAACCACGATTTTACCGCCGTTCAAATAGCAAGCCATATCGTTGCCCGGTGTGCCGTAAACTTCAACGGTTTTACCCTCGTCAAGAGCACAGCCGATATATCTTTGACCGTTGACATCTTTAACGGTCGCTTTATTTTTCTTGCTTAATTCCTTTTTAATCTCGTCATTAATTTCCTCATAACGACGAAGTCCTGCTTCTATCATTATAATCCCTCCTTATTCGCCTGCATGCTTGATACCGAGAATTTCCAATTCCTTGTCGGAAAGTCCGATACCTCTGAGCATAAGTCTGTTACCGCGGAGAGAGTCGATAGAGTTAATACCCATACCGCCCATAATCTCTTTGATTTCGTGATTCCAAGCATTGATAAGATTAACAACTCTTTTGCTTGCAACCTTTGGGTCAAGGCGTTTTGTAAGCTCCGGACGCTGAGTTGCGATACCCCAGTTACACTTGCCCGTATTACATGTTTGGCACATATGACAACCCATTGCAATAAGAGCCGCCGAAGCAATATAACAAGCGTCTGCACCGAGTGCGATAGCCTTTACAATATCGCTTGAACAACGGAACGAACCCGAAGCGACCAATGAAACCTCGGAACGAATGCCCTCGTCACGAAGTCGTTGATCTGCCGCCGCAAGTGCAAGTTCAAGCGGAATGCCGACATTGTCACGGATACGGGTAGGTGCGGCACCTGTACCGCCTCTGAAACCGTCGATAACAACAATATCTGCACCGGCTCTTGCAACACCGGAAGCAATAGCCGCAATGTTATGAACTGCCGCAATTTTAACGGCAACAGGTTTTTGATTGTTTGTAGCCTGTTTGAGTGACCAAATAAGCTGGCGTAAATCCTCGATAGAATAAATATCGTGGTGCGGAGCAGGAGAAATGGCGTCACTGCCCTCAGGAATCATACGGGCGTTTGAAACCTCAACAGTAACCTTTTCGCCCGGAAGATGTCCGCCGATACCCGGTTTTGCTCCCTGTCCGATTTTTATTTCGATAAACTTTGAATTGTTAAGATAATCCTTATGAACACCGAATCTTCCCGAAGCAACCTGAACAACGGCATAGTCCGTGAAATCCTCAAGTGCCGGATGCAAGCCGCCCTCACCGGTATTGAAAAGACTGCCTATTTCTTTTGCCGCAATAGCAAGAGATTTTTGTGCATTAAGGCTGATTGAACCAAACGACATTGCCGAAAACATAATAGGTGTTTCAAGAACAACCTGAGGCGGCATTTGGGTAATTGACTTGCCTTTTTTCTCAACTTCCAATTTCTTTGGCTTTCTGCCCAAGATGGCACGAATTTCCATAGGTTCACGAAGTGGGTCAATTGACGGATTTGTAACTTGGGAAGCATTGAGCAAAATTTTATCCCAATAAATCGGATAATCCTGCGGATTGCCCATTGCCGACAAAAGGGTTGAACCCGTACTTGCCTGACGGCAAATTTCCTGCTGATAGCGAGGAGTCCAGTTGGCATTATCACGATAATCACAAACATATTTTTCTATGCGAAGTGCACCTACAGGACACAAATCCACGCATCTGTGGCAAGCAACGCAAGTATTTGAATTTGAAATGACCGTTTTTTTATCATCTGCAAAGAAATGACATTCATTTGAACATTGGTTTACACAAAGTCCGCAATTGGTACAAAGTGCCTTGTCACGAATAATGTTAAAACGGCGAGGAATATAATTAATTGCCATATCAGTATTCCTCCTTTTCATCTATTTCAAGCGGAATGAAAACAGGCTGTGCACCGCTGATTGACCAGACTTTTTCAGGGTCGGGACATACAACACGGATAGCCGATTCTTCAGAAGCAAAATATGCTCTGTCGCCCTTTATTGCCGCTGTTAACGAACGAAGTTTAAGTCTGTCGTTAATAGCAAGAAGTCCGTTATTTGAACCGAGAATAACGGAGAACGGACCGTTAACAAGAGCACCGCTGTAAATTGCACGAAGATTTGTAAAATACTCTTTTCTCTCGTCGTCCATACGGTCTATTTCATCCCATTCCGGAGCTGTAAGAACATCAGCCGCAACATCAATAGGAAGCTCGTGATGACGAAGCAAATGGTCAAAAAGGTATGTAATAACCTCAGTATCGGTTTGCATTGTACACTTATAGCCAAACTGTTCGATATATCTTCTGTTTGCATCGTAAGACGAGATTTCACCGTTGTGAACGATTGACCAATCAAGAATATTGAATGGGTGAGCACCGCCCCACCAACCCGGTGTGTTGGTAGGAAAACGGCCGTGAGCCGTCCACAAATAAGCGTCATAATGGTCAAGCATAAAGAATTCGCCGACATCTTCCGGATAGCCTACCGCCTTGAAACAGCCCATATTTTTACCTGACGAAAAGATATATGCACCGTCAAAATTTGCATTTACCTTTGTAACGCACTTAACAACATACTCCTGCTCGTCCATACGGGCGTCACGCATACGAACTCTGTTCGGCTTGCCGAAATAACGCCAAATATCAGGTCCGTTTTCTATAGATTCCACCTTTTTTGTAGGAATTCGTTCCGCAACATCAACATTAAAGTGTTTAAAGAGATATTCCTCACACTTTTGACGGGCGTCCTTTGTGTCGTAAAACACATGAAAGGCGTAATCGTCCTTGTGGTCGGGATAAATTCCGTAAGCGGCAAATCCGCCGCCGAGACCGTTTGAACGGTCGTGCATTAATGCTATTGACTTGATAATTTCCGAGCCGTTAATCGGATTGCCCTTTTTGTCGATAATAGCCGCAATGGCACAACCGCTCGGAATTCTTACCTGTCCTTCTTTCAGCATATAATTCCCTCCTCCTAAAAAGCCTTTATATACTAATATGTTTTTATCATACTACTATAAATTTTATTGTTCAAGAGAACAAAAAAGATTTTGTAAAATCCGAAAAAAATTAAATATTTTCCACACTCGTTTTTATGAGATTATACAAACAATTTGACAAAAAATGTAATAATAAAAATAAAAAGATCACTTAGAAAGTACTTGAATTTCATTTTCTTGCGAAGGAAGATGTATATAAATACCTCGACTGAGCAAAAAATGGAAAACGCCAAAAGTGTCGCAAACATTAAGTTTACGACACTTTTACAATCCCTTCGAGTGCGATAAATCGCACCCACCTCCCTTTACACAAGGGAGGCACTAAGCGGTTAGTTTATTTTATAGGCGTGTTTAAAGTGCTTTATAAGCGAGCTTATATGTCGTCTTCACCCTGAAGAGCGTCATAACCTCTTTCTCCGGTACGAACCTTTACAACATCTTCAACATCGTAAACGAAGATTTTACCGTCGCCGATATTACCGGTGTAAAGAACCTTTCTTGCCGCCTCGATAACGGTTTCAACCGGAACAGCCGAAATAACCATTTCAAGTTTCATTTTAGGATTGAGGTTCATTTCTTCAATTTCAACGCCGCGATATTTGCGAACATGACCCTTTTGAACACCGCAACCCATAACATTTGTAACAGTCATACCCGTCACACCTACAGCGTTCATAGCCTCCTTAATTTCTTCAAACTTTGCAGGATTGAAAATCATACAAACTTTGCTGAGAGGTGAATCCTTTTTGGTTGTATAGGTTTCAACAGGAACTGCTTTTTCAACAGGAGCAACCGGAGGCATTACATCCATAGCCGGAATTGCCGATACTGCCGTACCCGAAGCATAGCTTACCGCCGGCATAAAGTCTGCATAAGCTGATGGGAGATTGTGTTCTGTTGAGTCAAGACCTTTGATTTCTTCCTCGGCGTCAACACGAAGACCGACAGTCTTTTTGATAATGATAAATGTGATTGTGATTGTAACTGCGGTCCAAGTTGCAACAGCCGCAAAGCCTACAAGCTGGATACCGAGTTGCTTAAATCCGCCGCCGTAGAAAAGTCCTTTGCCTACACCGTCTGCACCGGTTGAGAACAAACCGACTGCGATTGTGCCCCAGATACCGTTTGCACAGTGAACGGCAACAGCACCTACAGGGTCATCGATATGAAGTTTTTTATCAAGAAGTTCTACTGCCAAAACCACAAGAATACCTGCTACTGCACCGATAGCAATCGAACCTGCCGCATCAACGCAATCGCAAGGAGCCGTAACTGCTACAAGACCTGCAAGAGAGCCGTTGAGTGACATTGAAACATCGGGAGCACCGTCTTTTATCCATGTAAAAATCATTGTTACACAGGTTGCAACGGCAGGTGCCATAGTTGTTGTAAGGAAAATTGAAGCAAGTGTTTCCGTATCGGTTGCGGCTGCACCGTTAAATCCGTACCAACCGAACCAAAGAATGAACACGCCGAGTGCACCGAGAGTTAAAGAGTGACCCGGAATAGCTTTTGGTTTGAGCTTGCCTGTTTTCTTGTCTTTAACATATTTACCGATACGAGGACCAAGGAAAGCGGCACCGATAAGAGCCGAAATACCGCCGACCATATGAATGGCTGTTGAACCTGCATAATCGTGGAATCCCATTTTTGCAAGCCAGCCCTGTGAATTCCAAATCCAGCCTGCTTCAATCGGGTAAATAACTGCCGAAATAACACCTGAATAAATACAATACGAAATGAATTTTGTACGCTCTGCCATTGCACCCGAAACAATTGTAGCCGCCGTAGCACAGAATACAAGGTTGAATACGAACAAAGGCCAACTGCCTGAACTTCCGGCATAATCGCTGAAAAGTCCGAGGGTAGGCATACCGAATAATCCGCCGATATATTCCTCACCCATCATAAGACCAAAGCCCAAAAGAATGAATGCAACGGCACCGATACAAAAGTCCATCAGGTTTTTCATAATAATGTTACCTGCATTTTTTGCTCGGGTAAATCCGCTTTCTACCATTGCAAAGCCGCATTGCATAAAAAATACCAATGCCGCACCGATCATATACCATACACCGTAAACATTATCGGATATGGCTGTCATAATTGAATCTGTCATATCTTTCTCCTCCTATATTTTGTTATAAACAGAAAAAAATAAAAGAAGTGTAAAACACCGATAGCCGCAAGGTGTTTGCACTTCTTTGTGCCTAATTTGTTGCCAATGCCACAGCCTTTAAGACTGCGACATTGACCGTACAGCATATAAATGCCATAAGAGAGGGTTCGCTAAGCGAACCTTGCCCGATTTTCATCGGACAAGCCGCAATTTACAGGTAACCTGTCATACCTATAAAACTTTACCGATACGATTAATAATTAATCATATATCTGTTGATTTCCCATTGAGATACAGCAGTCTTGTAAGAACTCCATTCTGCCTTTTTACCTTCAATGTAGTTATTAAATACATGCTCGCCGAGAGTTTCCTTAATGAACGGATCTTCCTCTGCTGCCTTAATAGCTTCTTCAAGAGAACCAGGAAGACAATCAATGCCTGCTGCTTCTTTTTCTTCGTCTGAAAGCTCAAATACATTTTCATCAAATGCAGGAGCCGGCTTCAAGCCTTTTTTAATACCGTCAAGACCTGCTGCAAGGCAAAGAGCCATTTCAAGATATGGGTTACATGTTGGGTCCGGACAACGGAGCTCAACTCTTGTTCCCTTACCGCGAGCTGCAGGAATACGAACAAGTACAGAACGGTTTGAAGTTGACCATACAAGATATGAAGGAGCTTCGTAGCCCGGTACAAGTCTCTTGTATGAGTTTACTGTTGGGTTTGAAATAGCCGCAATAGCTTTGATGTGAGCCATAATGCCGGCAATGAATGAATAAGCTGTTTCGCTGAGTCCAAGGTCGCCGTTTTCATCATAGAATACATTTTCACCTGTCTTCAAATCATAGAGTGACATATTGGTGTGCATACCCGAACCGTTGATGCCTTCAACCGGCTTTGGCATAAATGTTGCGTGAAGACCGTGCTTTGTTGCATAAGTCTTAACAACATGCTTAAATGTCATAACTCTGTCGGCTGTTGTCATAACATCGCCGAACTGGAAGTCGATTTCGTGCTGACCCTGAGCAACTTCGTGGTGAGAAGCTTCAATGGTATAACCCATTTCTTCAAGAGCAAGACAAATATCGCGACGGCAATTTTCGCCGTGGTCGATTGGGTTAAGGTCAAAGTAACCTGCTTCGTCACCTGTTTCAAGGGTTGGAAGACCGTTTTCATCAAGCTTAAAGAGGAAGAACTCGCATTCAGGACCTACATTGAAGCCGTAGCCCATTTCTGCCGCTTCGTCGATAACCTTTTGAAGAACATTTCTCGGGTCGCCCTCGAAAGGTGTAACATTATCAGCTTTGTATACAGAACAGATAAGTCTTGCTGTCTGTGCGTTAAGGTGTTTTCTCCAAGGGAAAACTGCCCAAGTATCAAAATCAGGATGTAAGTACATATCGGATTCGTCAATTCTTACGAAGCCGTCGATTGAAGAACCATCGAACATACAATCATTGTCAAGTGCCTTTTCAAGCTGTGACAATGTAATGGCAACATTCTTCATAATACCGAAAAGGTCGGTAAACTGAAGTCTTATAAACTGTACGCCGTTTTCTTTTGCTTCTTTGAGGATGTCCTCTTTTGTGTATTTACTCATCATAAATACTCCCTTCTCTATAATATAAAAAGATAAGACGCCCCGATAAATCGGAACGCCTTTGTTCTAACTACAATGTCATTATATCCCCGAGATACGCCGTTGTCAACAAAATATGGGATATTTATTTAACTTTGTAAAATCTGCAAACTATTGCAAAATTTTCAACCGTTCAGTTTGTGAAAATTATACAACGATTAATTCAAGTCCAAAAATTCCTCGCTTATAATCTCCTTAGAAAGGTTTGTAAAGTATTTAACCGTTGCACCGTCTTTCGCCTGTTCGGAAGCTATATCCTCGGTATAATCCGAAAGTCTGTAAACAGAAAATCTGTATCCGCTGCCTGTATTATGATAAAAATCGATAACAGGAGCAAGTTTGGCAGAAGTTATCTGAATTTCGCCGTCAATTCTTTCAACGGTAATTTCAGCCATACCGCCGCACATTTGGTCAAGATTTGTTTGATGTGAAATAAAGTTACCGATAGAATAGTAAACAATCATTTTCTTTCCGGTGGTTTCGTTTGTAACCCATTCAACCGGTTGAAGAACATGCGGGTGCGTACCGATAACAATATCCGCACCGCCGTCGGAAAAGATTTTTACATACTTCGCCTGAAGGTCGTTGGTTTCGTGACTGTTTTCAGTACCCCAGTGAGGGAACACAATTACGC
>CAVBQD010000016.1:0-20391 GCA_963597385.1 bacterium
AGTCGGGACAGCACGGAATTTCAAATGTTGCCCTGAGTATGCCTGCCGTTGTGGGCGAAAACGGAGTTGAAAAAAATGTTAAAGTTTCCCTCAACGCCGAAGAGGAAACGGCAGTTAAAAAATCAGCCGAAATGCTCAAAGGGATAATACGGGAGCTTGATTTGGATTATTAAAACAAAATTAACTTTCTTTCTATTGACATTATTCGACTTTTGAATTAGAGTAAAGGTAGAATAATCAATTGAAAGGAGAATGCTGATTTTCGGAACGGGCAAGCCGCGTCCCCTACGGTTATTTATATCGAATTTCAGTTATGTTTTATGGCATTTAATCCGATGGCTTTATTGCAAATCAAAGAAAAGGCGGAGGGCTTCAACTCACGCCACCCAAAACTTGCAATGTTTTTCAAGGACGCAGGCGGCAGAATCGAAACAGGCTCGGTACTTGAGCTTTCCGTCACCTCGCCCGACGGCAACAAAATACGCACAAATTTCAGAGTGTGTGATGAGGACAGGGAATTCCTTGCCATGCTTGCATCGCTCGCAAATCAAAACAAAAAATAGGAGGGATAGTTATGACAGTAGATGTAACGGCAGAAAATTTTGATGAAGAAGTGCTCAACTACAACGGCAAGGTGCTTGTTGATTTTTGGGCGGAATGGTGCGGACCGTGTATGATGCTCGGACCGATTATTGAGGAAGTGTCCGAAGAGGTTGACGATGTTAAGTTTTGCAAAGTCAATTGCGATGTGGCAAGAGATGTGGCGTTGCAGTTTGGCATAATGACTATTCCAAACCTTATCGTGTTTGAAAACGGCGAACAGGTCAACCAGTCAATCGGCTACATTGAAAAAGAAGATGTGCTCAATCTTATAAAGTAAACAAAAAACGCAAAAAGCTACAAGTGTCGAACTTGTAGCTTTTTTAAAACCCCTCCGTCAACACTCCGTGTTGCCACCTCCCCTTGCTTCAAGTGGAGGCATAGGCGGTTAATTTATTGATATATTTCAGGAACTTTATCGACAGTTTGAATCGGGGGAATCATCCTCCGATTTTACTTTTTGTACTATTATTTAATTTTAACTGTTTTAACCTTTGACCACTTGGTATATTTACCGGTGGATGCATTTTTTGCCCGAACCCGAATGTACACTTTTTTCTTCGACTTCAATTTATTTATCGTAAGCGAACCGTAGCGGTCGTCAATATTTTTGGTTTTTGCACCTTTAAAATTCTTGTTATACGAGTACTGAATTTGATGATTTTTAACATTCGCCTGAGCGTTCCAACTGATTTTGACTGCTCTTTTCTTTGGCAAAGTCACCTTAATTGTCGGCACTTTAACCGCCGGAGCCTTAACTCCGACAAGACTTGGCGTAACATTTCCGCTGTAGTCAATCGTTACATTTGTATAACCGTCGTTTGCCTTAGTTGCATTCGGCTCAACAACCACATCACGGAATTCCTGCACCCAATAATACGCACCGTTTACATAACAGCAAGCGATGCCGACAGCGGCGTGAGTTGCTTCAAGCATATTTCTTCTGTGACCCTGACCGGCATAATTTTCGTCATCTTCTTTCCACAAAGAAAATACATGCTCTGCACTCAAAGCGTAGCCCTGCGTATATGCGATGTTTTCACCTGCCGAGCCGTAATAGGTGTAAGTCGTGTAAAACTCCTTGCCGTTTGGACGGACATGCTCGTAATAAACAGAAATTTCTGCCGCACGAATCATAGCCGAACGCTCCAAATCATAGTCGTATGTAAGCTTTTGAACTGCCGGATAAGTCACCTTTTTTGTATCGGTTTCGTCCCAGCACCAAGAGCCCGAAGTTCTGAAATTATTAATATAAGACAACATTTTGCGTGCTTCTGTTTGTTCAAACTTAACGGTAACAACTTCACTGTCCGCCGCCGAAGCAACAACACCGAATCCGCCAAGCGTTCCGACTGCCATAACAACTGCCATCACAATTGAAATAATCTTTTTCATAGAAAATCCCCCTTTTTTTCATAATAACATAATATGCAGAAAAAATCCACATAATTTTAAAAAAGTATCGCAAACTGAGCAGTTACGATACTTTTTTGCATTATTAAGTTATTGTTGTATCGGGATAGGCAAGACTATCTACTACTTGATTTATGTCAAAAGCTGTAAATTCGATACTTACTGCTTTTTTAAAACCCCTCCGTCAACACTTCGTGTTGCCAACTCCCCTTTTTATAAAAGTGGAGGCAAATCGGTCAGTTTATTTTATGGCGTGGTTCAGAGCTTTATATTCAGACTGTTGAGAAAGGTTCTGAATTTCGTTTTCTTGCGAACTTTGCTGTACGATAGTACCGCTTGTGAGCAAAAAACGAAAAACGCCAAAAGTGCCGTAAACTCGATGTTTGCGGCACTTTTCTTTAGTCAGCGTTATTAAAACGACAATATTTCGGGATAGGCAAGCCTATCCCCTACAAAATTTCGCCGAAATAATTTTGGCGTGATTCAGGAGCTTTATCACCGTCTACTCGTAAATTTCACGCTTGAGAGAGCCTATATACGGTATGTTGCGATACTCTTGATCATAGTCAAGTCCGTAGCCGACAACGAATTCATCAGGCACATCGCAACCGACATAATCGGGATGAATATCAACCACTCTACGCTCCGGTTTATCAAGAAGCGTAACAATCGAAATGCTGTTTGCACCTCTTGCAGAAAGAAGATTGCTTACATATTCAAGCGTTCTGCCCGAGTCGAGAATATCCTCAACAAGAAGAACATCATAACCGGCAAGGTCAATATCAATATCCTTGATGATTTTTACCGCACCCGACGAACGAGTACTGCTGCCGTAGCTTGACACGGCAAGAAAGTCAAGTTTAAGCGGCAAATCGATATAGCGTGTAAGGTCGGACAAAAAGTAAATAGAACCTTTAAGAATACCCACAACGAGCAAGTTTTTACCCTCAAAATCCTTTGTGATTTGAGCACCGAGACGGGCGTTGATTTGTTCAAGTTCCTCTTTGGTAACAAGGACTTTTTCAATATTATTGTCAAGATTAGCCATAGTAATCACCTTTGTACAATTATTTTGCGGGAGGATGTTATCCCCCGACGATAATATATTTTATCTTTCCTCACGGAAGTACGAAAGTCCCAAAGCGGCAGGACCCTGATTTTCCTTTTTCTTTCTTACGCTTACAAAGATAAGAACGAAAATCGTAACCAAATAAGGAATCATCTTGAAAAGTTCCTGCGTACGAAGTGCACTCGGAACATAAAGATAAACAATGTAAAGTCCGCCGAAAACGATTGAGCCGAGAATGCTGAGGTTCGGCTTCCACACAGCGAAAATAACAAGTGCGATTGCAAGCCAGCCTCTGTCGCCGAAGCCGTCGTTTGACCATACGCCGTTTGCGTAGTCCATTACATAGTAAAGTCCGCCGAGACCTGCGATAACCGAACCGATTCCGGTTGCAAGATACTTTGTTTTTTCAACATTGATACCTGCTGCGTCTGCGGTTGCCGGATTTTCACCGACTGCACGAAGATGCAAGCCGACTCTCGTTTTGTTGAGCACATAAGCACAAACAAGTGCAATAATGATTGACAAATATGCCAAAAATCCGTAGCTTAAAAACAGCTTACCGAACCAGCCTGTTGTTTCCGCAATCGGAAGAGTTTTGCTGAAATAAGCAGAAGTTGTTGAAAGAGCAACTGACGGAACATCCGCACCGGTAAGCTTAATAAGCGAACCGCCGAAGAAGTTACCGAAGCCCGTACCGAATGTTGTAAGAGCAAGACCGGTTACATTTTGATTTGCCTTGAGCGTAACGGTAAGAAACGAATAAATCATACCGGCAATAAACGAGCCCAAAACACAGGAAATAAGCGGAATGAAAATTGCAAGAAACGCATTTGCGTCGGCTTTGTCGGTAAGAGAATTTTCATAGAAAAACGCACCGATAACACCGCTCATACCGCCGATATACATAATGCCCGGAATACCGAGGTTAAGGTTGCCCGACTTTTCGGTAATGATTTCACCGGTTGAGCCGAACAAAAGCGGAATGCCCTGCATAATGGCTCTGTGAAGAAAAGTAATCAAAGTAGAAAACATATTACTTTACCTCCTTTTTTGAAGAACTGCGGAACTGCAATTCATAATTGATAAAGAACTCACTGCCTATAATAAAGAACAAGATTATGCCTGTGATAATTTCCGAAAAGCTTTGATTAAGACCGAAAATCATTGAAATTTGGTCGGCACCGGCTTCAAGAAATACCAAAAGAAGTGAGGTTAAAATCATATAAATAGGATTGAATTTTGCAAGCCACGATACCATAATTGCGGTAAAGCCTCTGCCGTCCGCCGTTGAAGTTGAGATTGTGTGGTCTGTGCCGCCTACAAGAAGAAGTCCGGCAATACCGCATACTGCACCCGAAAGAGCCATTGTTCTCAAAATAACCTTTTTAACATTGATACCGATGTATTTTGCAGTGTTTTCCGATTCGCCGACTACCGAAATTTCGTAGCCGTGCTTTGAATATTTAAGATAAACATACATAGCGATTGTGATTGCAAGAACAACCAAAATGTTAAGAAGATAAGTTTTATCCCCGATAACCGGCAACCAGCCCGATTCTGTGGAACGGTTGATGATACCGATTTTGCCTGCACCCTTCGGATTTTCCCAAAGCATACAGAAATACGAAACAAGCTGTATTGCAACATAGTTCATCATAAGTGTAAACAAAGTTTCGTTTGTGTTAAACTGTGCCTTAAACACTGCCGGAATAAGTGCCCAAAGAGCACCCGCAACAACCGACGCGACTATCATAATTATAATAAGAAGTGCATTTGGAACCTTGTTGCCGAGGAGAACCATACAAGCCGTTGTTGCAAGTCCGCCGATAAGTACCTGACCCTCGCCGCCGATATTCCAAAATCTCATTTTAAACGCCGGGGTGAGTGCAAGCGAAACGCAAAGGAGCATTGCAAGGTTTTGGAACAGTTTCCACACCTTACGGCTTGAACCGAACGCACCCTCAAACATTGTTACATAAACGCTGATTGGGTTTTCACCCGTGAGAAGCATTGTTATAATGCCCGAAAATACGAGAGCAAGGAGAATAGCAATAATTCTGATTGCCCACGATTTTGCCTTTGATACGCCTTCTCTTTTAACTACATGAAAAAGAGGTTCACGCACTGAACTGTTATTCTTTGCCATCTGTGTTTACCTCCCTGTCAACGCTTTTGGTCATAAGCAAACCGATTTCTTCCTTGGTAGCGGTTTTGCCGTCTACCACACCTGTAATCACACCTGAGTTGATTACCATAATTCTGTCGCAAAGTTCAATAAGAACATCAAGGTCTTCACCTACAAAGATAACGGCTGTGCCCTTTTCCTTTTGCTCTGACAAAAGTCCGTAAATCGTGTAAGACGAATTAATATCAAGACCTCTTACCGGATATGCAACCATAAGTACCTTTGGTCCGAGTGCAATTTCTCTGCCGACAAGAACTTTTTGAACATTACCGCCCGAAAGTCTTCTTACCGGTGTTGTAACACTCGGCGTAACAACTTCAAGTTTTTCGATAATATCATCAGCCAAATGCTTTGGTTCTTTTCGGCTGAGGAATGCCGTCTTGCCGCCTTTGTACGAACGGAGCATCATATTGTCAACAATATCCATATTGCCGACAAGACCCATACCGAGTCTGTCCTCGGGTACAAACGAAAGTGCAATGCCGAGTTTTCTGATTTCTCTCGGTGACTTGCCTACAAGTTGTTGAGGTCCCAAATCGTCGGGCTTATAAAGAATGCTCGATTTTTTGGTGGTTTGTTGCAAGCCTGCAATGGATTCGAGAAGTTCCTTTTGACCGCAACCGCTGATACCGGCAACACCGAGTATCTCGCCACCGTACGCCTTGAAGTTTACATCGTCAAGTGCCTTTGTGCCGTCACGCTTTATAACCGTGAGGTGTTCAACATCAAGTCGCTCTTTTACATTTTTAGGTTCTTCTCTTATGATATTAAGATCTATTTTTTCACCCATCATAGCCTCGGTAAGCGACTGCTCGGTTGCGTCCTTTGTAAGCACCGTGTCGATATGCTCGCCCTTGCGAAGAATTGCAACTCTGTCCGAAATTTCCAAAACCTCGTGAAGCTTGTGAGTGATTATGATAATTGATTTACCGTCCTTACGCATATTGCGAAGAACATCAAATAATTTTTCTGTTTCCTGTGGGGTAAGTACAGCGGTCGGCTCGTCAAGAATAAGAATATCCGCACCTCTGTAAAGTACCTTGATAATTTCAACCGTCTGCTTTTCCGATACAGACATATTGTAGATTTTTTTGTCTAAATCAATATTAAAGCCGTACTTGTCGGTAATAGCCTGAACACGCTTTTTTGCCTCTTTAATATTGTATTTTTTGCCGTCCTCTACACCGAGAACAATATTTTCCGTAGCGGTAAAAACATCAACAAGCTTAAAGTGCTGATGAATCATACCTATCTTATACTTAAATGCATCTTTCGGAGATTTGATGACAACCTCTTCTCCGTTTACGAAAATTTGACCCTTGTCCGGAAAATAAATGCCCGAAACCATATTCATAAGCGTGGTTTTGCCCGAGCCGTTTTCACCGAGAATAGCCAAAATTTCTCCGTGGTATACTTCCATCGACACATCACGGTTTGCAACAACCTTGGTGCCGAATTTTTTGGTGATACCCTTTAATTCCAAAGCTAACTTTTTTTCCATTGCGACCTCTTAATTATCATAAAAGAATAAAATCAGACGTTTTATAACATATGTATAAAAATGACTATACCGTGACGGACAAAATGACCGCCACGGAATATAGTTTATTAATTTAATTAGAATGCTGTGTCAAGCAATTCGATGCCGTCGATTTGAACATCAAAGTAAGGAGCTGAACGGTATTCCGATTCGTGGAAGTAGCCGTCTGATACAGCTTCTGTGTCTGCTGTGTAGTTTTCGTCTGTGTCAACATCAGCCATATAGCTTGTAAGATGACCTTCAGAGTCAACCTTTGCGTTTACATTCTTGTCCTTTGTTACTGTAACTGTGAATGTTGAAGTATCAAATACATGGATTGTGCCGTCTTCAAGACCCTTCTTTGCAGTTTCAACTGCTTCTGAAGTTCCGTCAGCTGTTGCTTTTGCACCGAAGTCTGTAAGGCATACAGAGTTGTCTGCAAGTGTGCCAACCCAGTCAGCTTCGATTTCAGTACCCTCTTGAACAGCCTTAATGCAGTGTTCATAGTATGTAGCCCAGTTGATTCTTGATGAAACGATGAATGTGTTAGGGCAAGCTGTTTCTGTTGAACCGTTGTATGAAACGTTTGGAACGCCTGCTTTTTCACAAGCTGTAGGAGCACCCATTGAGTCAGCGTGCTGTGAAATAAGAACGCAGCCGTCGTTGATAAGCTTTTGAGCAGCTTCTTTTTCAGCTGTTTCGTCATACCAAGAACCTGTGAAAGAAACTTCCATAGTTACAGACGGGCAAACGCTCTTAGCACCAAGATAGAATGATGTATAACCTGAAATAACTTCGGCATATGTGTAAGCACCTACATAGCCCATCTTTGCCTTGTCGGCAGTAATCTTCTTGCTGTTAATCATTTCGTTGAGCTTTTCACCTGCTGCAACACCTGCAAGGTATCTGCCTTCGTAAATAGCTGAGAAGCCGTTGTGGAAGTTTGAAAGACCTTCTGTGTGTGCGTGTGTACCTGTTGCGTGAAGGAACTGTACATCAGGGAATTCTTTAGCAGCCTGAATGATGTATTCTTCGTGACCGAAGCTGTCTGCGAGAATGAGGTTGCAGCCTTCGTCAACGAGTTCGGCAGCTGCTTCATATGCAGCCTGACCCTCTTCAATGTTGTTCTTCTGAACAAGCTCTACTCCGCAAGCTTCTGCAGCTTCCTTAGCAGCTGTGATGAAGTTCTTGTCATAAGTTGAGTTTTCATCGTGAAGAGTAATCAAACCAAACTTAACTGTTGTTGCATTTGTTGATGAGTCGTCTGAGCTGTCGTCTGTACTGCTTGATGATGATGAACAGCCTGCAAATGCAGCTACAATTACCATCAAAGCGGCAAGGAGAACAGCCAAAACTTTTTTAGTGAGTTTCATTTCGTTTTCCTCCGTTAAATAAAGATAAAATGATTTATATTACAGGCACAGTTGCCATATAACCGAATGAAAAAACAGTTAAACCAAACCGCATGTGCCTCCACTTGTTATAAGGGGAGGTGCCGAGTGAAACGAGGCGGTGGGGTTAAACATCATAAGGTTTAATCTCTGAATACGATTTCGCCCCTGTCGGCGTCCATAGATTCAATAATAGCAAGCGATTCAACACGAATGCCCTGTTCGCGAAGTTTGTCGCCGCCGTGCTGATAACCCTTTTCGATTACCGTTCCGCAACCTGCAAGTTCCGCTCCGCTCTCTTTTACAAGACTGATAAGTCCGTTAAGTGCATTGCCCACTGCAAGAAAGTCGTCAACAATAAGAACTTTGTCGCCCGGGTTGAGGAATTTTTTGCTTACCATTATATTATAGGTTGTTCCGTGAGTGAACGATTCAACCGGTGCCGTGTAAACATCACCGGCAATGTTTTTTGTTTTATTTTTTTTGGCAAATACTAAAGGGCATCCGAATTCCTGTGCTACCATAGCACCGATTGCAATACCCGACGCTTCGATAGTAAGGATTTTGTTGACGCCCTCATCTTTGTATAATCTGTGAAATTCTTTGCCCACTTCAGCCAAGAAGTTGCAGTCTATCTGGTGGTTAAGAAAACAGTCTACTTTAAGGATATTTCCGGCATAAACCTGACCCTCTTTGAGAATTTTTTCCTTTAGCAAATCCATAGCTGTATCCACCTAACATTTGATTTAATACATATATTTTATATTATGTTCATACAAAATTCAACATTTTTTTTGCTTTGATACACTTTTTTAAACATTTTATATATCCGCAACAAATAATGTGGAAATATCGGGCTTCGCTTCGTGCAATATGTCAACTTGAATTGGCTTTTGAATTTGGTGTATTATATAAACAGAAGCAATTTATTAGTTTAAAGCGAAATGCGGAGATTATTATTATGGTAAAATTAATTGCACTTGATTTGGACGGAACGCTCACCTCTGCCGACCATATGACCGTTACACAAAAAACAAGGGACGCTCTCAAAAGAGCACACGACGCCGGAGCAAAAATTTCTATCGCCACCGGCAGAACCGTTGCCATCATCGGCGACATTTGTCAGCAGGTTCCGGAGGTTGACTACATTATTTATTCAAACGGTGCAGGCGTTCTTGACAGACGAAATCAAAAAAACATTTACACAAAATTTATGCCGTGGAGTTTAATTGAGCCTATTTTTAAGGTGCTCGACAAAATGCCCGCATTTTTCGAGGTGTATGTTGACGGCGTGAGCTACTATCAGTTCGACAAGGGAGAGTATTATCCGAAAGGCTCGCTTCCGCAGGAATTTGTTGACAAACTCCTTGACCAAATGACGGGCGTGGACAACATTTTGGAAACTCTCAAGGGCTACGATATTGAAAAAGCCACCGTCTATTTTGACGACAGGCGTGACTTCGACAAAGCGTGGGATTATCTCAGCGGATTTGACGAACTTTATCTTGCGTCGTCGCTTGCGGAAAGTATGGAATTCACCATGGCGAATGTCAACAAAGGCACGGCAATTGACGGAATGTGCAAGGTGCTCGGCATAACAAACAACGAATGTATGGCGTTCGGCGACGCCGGCAACGACATTGAAATGCTTGAATACTGCAAATACGGCTTTGCTATGGAAAATGCAACCGACGAATGCAAACGCCACGCAAAATTCATCACCAAATCAAACACCGAAGACGGCGTTGCCTACGGCATTGAACAGGTTATGGGTATATAATTTTTTGAATATCCTTTTCGTTTTTTCTAAAACTAATAAAAAACGGAAAGGATTTTTTTATGCACAGTATTAAAGGAACAAAGACGGAAGCAAACCTGATTGCCGCTTTTAACGGCGAAACGCAGGCGAATACAAAATATACGCTTTTTGCCAAAAAGGCGAGAAAAGACGGCTACAACGAAATAGCAAATATTTTTGAGCAAACGGCAAAAAATGAGCTTGCTCACGCAAAACTTTGGTATAAATATCTGCACAGCGGTGAAATGCCCGACACCCAGACAAATCTCGGCGAAGCTATTGACGGCGAAAATTTTGAATGTGTGAATATGTATCCCGAATTTGCCAAAACGGCGGCGGAAGAGGGCTTTACGGAGCTTGCAAGACTTTTTGACCTTGTTGGAAAAGTTGAGGCACACCACGAAAGTAAATTCAGAACTTTGCTCACCGATGTGAAAAATCAAAAAGTTTTCACCAAGGACGGTGAGGCGATTTGGATATGTATGAACTGCGGAAATATTGTTGTCGGAAAGTCGGCACCCGAGCATTGTCCGCTGTGTAAAGCACCGAGAGCGTATTTTAAAGAATATAAAAATTCGTAAATTTTGAATTATTGCTTGACAAATGTAGCATTGTTGGTTATAATATGTCTTGCAATCGCGGATTTAGCTCATCCGGTAGAGCGTCACCTTGCCAAGGTGAAGGTAGCGAGTTCGAGTCTCGTAATCCGCTCCAAAAATAAAAATCCTCACCGTAAGGTGGGGATTTTTTATTTTTAGATTGTAGCGGTCGAGACTCGAAAAGACCGTTGCGAAGCAAAGAACAGTCCGGTGGACTGTTCGTCGGTCGGGTGCGTGTCGGCGAGCGTGAAAGCGAGCCGAGCGAGTCTCGTAATCCGCTCCATACAAAAAGAACTTATCGATTGATAGGTTCTTTTTTTTGTTGCCGATAATGTACCCCTTTTCGTTTTTTACTCGGGGGCAGTACCTATACACCTCGACTGAGCAAAAAACGAAAAACGCAAAAAAGCTGTAAGTTCGACACTTACAGCTTTTTTAAACCCCACCGTCAACACTTTGTGTTGACACCTCCCCTTTTTATAAAAGTGGAGGCATAATTCAGTAAATTTTATTAGCGTGTTTCAGAGACTTTATCATCAGTCTTTTTTAGGTACAATCTTATCTTTGCCGCCCATATACATACGGAGTGCTTCTGGAATTGAAACCGTGCCGTCTGCATTGAGGTTGTTTTCAAGGAATGCAATAAGCATTCTCGGCGGAGCAACAACAGTGTTGTTGAGCGTGTGAGCAAGGTAATTGCCGTTTTCGCCCTTAACACGAATCTTGAGGCGTCTTGCCTGTGCGTCTGTAAGATTTGAGCAAGAACC
This sequence comes from bacterium, assembly GCA_963597385.1. GTDB lineage: Bacteria > Bacillota > Clostridia > Oscillospirales > Acutalibacteraceae > Eubacterium_R. Next base: position 11,342 of record CAVBQD010000016.1, read on the forward strand.
GACTTCAAAATACTTCTTCTGTCTCGGTGACCACGCTTCAACATCGACCGACTTAACCTTGAGGTCTGCAAGGTCGCCCGAGCAACATTCAAGCGTTCTTACAGGAATATCGAGTGAACGGAAGAGGTCAACCGTGTTCTGCCAAAGATTATCAAACCACATTTTTGATTCTTCCGGCTTACAAACAACAACCATTTCCTGCTTCTCAAACTGGTGAATTCTGTACACACCACGCTCCTCGATACCGTGAGCACCCTTTTCCTTACGGAAGCAAGGTGAATACGATGTAAGCGTGAGCGGAAGTTTTTCTTCCGGTGTGATTGTATCGATAAACTTACCAATCATTGAGTGTTCCGAAGTACCGATAAGATAAAGGTCCTCGCCCTCGATTTTGTACATCATAGCGTCCATTTCTTCAAAGCTCATTACGCCTGTAACAACATTTGAGCGAATCATAAACGGAGGTACGACATATGTGAAACCGCGGTCAATCATAAAATCACGGGCATAGCTGATAACAGCCGAGTGAAGTCTTGCAATGTCGCCCATAAGATAGTAGAAGCCGTTGCCTGCAACTCTGCCGGCAGCCTCCATATCAATGCCGTCAAACGATTCCATAATTTCGGTGTGGTACGGAATTTCAAAATCCGGCACAACCGGTTCGCCGTAACGCTGAACCTCAACATTTTCGCTGTCGTCCTTGCCGACAGGAACCGACTCGTCAATGATGTTCGGAATCATCATCATTCTTTTTGTAACTTCCTCGGTAAGCTCTGTTTCCTTGCCTGCAAGTTCCTCGAGTTCCTTAGCCTGAGCCGTTACCTTTTCTTTAAGAGCCATTCCCTCTTCTCTTTTGCCCTGTGCCATAAGATTGCCGATTTCCTTAGAAATCTTGTTTCTGTTTGCACGAAGCTCATCAGCCTTTGCGATAACCTGACGACGCTTTTCGTCAAGTTCGATAACCTCGTCTACAAGAGGGAGCTTTTTGTCCTGAAACTTCTTTTTGATATTTTCCTTAACCACATCCGGGTTTTCTCTGACAAATTTAATATCTAACATTATTTTTTCTCCTGTTTGTTATTTATTATATTTTTCTAATCTATTAATTGAAGCATCATAATATTTTTTATCAATCTCAATACCTAAATACCGCCTATTCAAACTTAATGCAGCGTCACCGGTACTTGCAACTCCGTTAAAACAATCCAAAACCAAATCATTTTCATTTGATGCGATATTAATTATTTTTTTTAATATCGATATTGGTTTTTGCGTTGGATGCAAACTTTTACCTTCCGGAGTCTTTATACGTTCAGATCCCATGCATATACCTGCTTCAACAAAATTATGCATGTCTTTTTGGTTTGTAAAATTCCAGGTGTGTCCTTTATTCCAGCACGATACTATCAATTCACAACTATTAAGAAATGAACTTTTTCTGAAATTAGGCACCGGATTTGTTTTATGCCAAACCATAAATTGAAAAGTATCAAATTTTGGATCAAATACTTTATGATATTCGCCAATGATGTTATACGAACAAAAAATGAAAATGTTTCCTTTTGGCTTAAGAACTCTAACAAATTCGTCAACTAATGAGCTTGGGTTCAATTCTTGCAAATCCCACTCTGCGACATCATTGTTAATATCAGAACGCCAATCAAATTTAATGTTTCCGGTACTATATTTCGCTATATTATACGGTGGATCGGTAAGTATTAAATCCACGGAATTATCAGGTAACTGTTTTAAAATCCTAAAACAATCATCATTTATAATTTTATACTTTGTTATCTCGTCAACATTAATCATTGTGTTCAAAATACATATCCTTTATTTCGTTAAGTGCATGCCTGATTTTATCAGCTGACCTTTTATATTGTTCAAATATTATATCAAAACCTTCTTCATCATTACAAACAAAATTCCAATATTCTTTACCTATTAATAATTCTTCCTCTGCAAAAAATTGCTTAACTCTCTCCTGTTTCCACTCATTACCTTCACCAAATTTATTATAAGCAGTTCCAAAAAAGATTTTCACTTTTGCAGTCGGATCATCTTTTAACTCATTTTTAAGTAAAAAATATTCTTCAAGCAATGCCGACTTTTCCGCTCTTGATTTTTTATTATCTAAATCTCCGGAAGCCTTTAGTTCAATTAAATAATGTTCATTCTTTTCCGGACAATAGAAATAATTATCTGTAACATGTTGTCTTTCAAAACTTGTTACATCTTTTGGTGTAATTACAGTAAAAGTGTCATAATGACCAATTTCGGGTTTTGTGGTATGGTCAACATAACTATCCAAAATTGACGCTATTCTTTGAGTTTGATCGGGTAAAATAAATGAATTTATATTACCTCTAACCTCATATGACAATCCTGCTATACCGTTTCCTATTTTTTCAAGAACATTTCCAAAACTACTGTCAAAACTTCTTACAAATGCGGAATAAAACATAAATTCCGGACCAAGTTCCGCAATAAAGCAGTTTTTCTTCTTCATATTGATAACGCCATTAACATCATCCACTTCATTTGAATACCTGCTTATTAACCCCTCGGCAAAGGTCGCAATCGATGTATCAACAACAATTTCTATTGTCTTTTTCTTTTCATCAGTCATTTTATCCTCCTACTAAAATATATTCATTATATTACTTTGCAATGGCATTTGCAATGTTTTTTAAGTCGTCAAGGGTATAAAATTCAATTTCAAGCGTTCCCTTGTTTCTGCCGTTATATACCTTAACCTTTGTGCCGAGTGCTTCCGTAAGCGAAAGTTCAACCTCGTCATAAAAACTGTCGCGTCTTTTTGAAGCCTTTGGTTCTGTCGATTTTGCGGCAGGACGCTTAGCCATTTTTTCAACATCACGCACCGTAAGTTTCTTTGAAACTATTTGATTTGCACATTCAATCATCATCGGTTGATTATCAAAAGCCAAAAGTGCTCTTGCGTGACCCGCAGAAATCGTGCCGTCCTTTGTCATTTCTCTGACTTCTTCCGGTAATTTGAGAAGTCGCAAAGCGTTTGTGATAGCCGGTCTTGACTTGCCGACCGAAGTTGCAACCTGCTCCTGCGTATAACCGCACTTGTCGATAAGTGCCTGAAGTCCTTCTGCCTCTTCAATCGGATTAAGGTCCTCACGCTGTAAGTTTTCGATAATGGCTATTTCCATAGCCTCGGTGTCTGTAAGCTCCTTAATAATTACAGGAACTTCTTTAAGTTTAGCCAAACGGCTCGCTCTCCAACGGCGTTCACCGGCAACAAGTTGATAGCCCCCACTTGTGAGCGGACGAACCAAAAGCGGTTGAAGTACACCGTGCTGACGGATAGAATCCGCAAGCTCCTCGAGTGCGGTTTCGTCAAAAGTTTTTCTCGGCTGTTCTTTGTTTGGGATAATTTCGTTTATGTTGAGTGTGCTTGTTGATACCATTGAATCGGTGTTGTTTTCAAGCATTAACGCACCCAAGCCTTTTCCGAGACCCGACATTTTTGCCATATTTTCCTCCTAAATGTTTACGATTGTTTTATCATTTTTGCTTCTTTAAAAATTCATCAACAAACTTTTTGTATGCAAATGACGGTTTTGAATATTTTTCATAGTAAATTACAGGTTTGCCGTAACTCGGTGCTTCTGCAATCTTCACCGAACGGGGGATAGCGGTTTTGTACGGCTTGCCCGGGAAGTATTGCGACACCTCGTCTATAACCATTTGGTTAAGTCTTAATCTGCCGTCATACATTGTAAACAGAACGCCCTCGAGTTCAAGATGTTCGTTATAATGCTGTTTGATTGTACGAACGGTTGAAACAAGTTGACTAAGACCCTCAAGTGCATAGTATTCGCATTGAAGCGGAACAATGAGCGTATCTGCCGCAACAAGGGCGTTAATTGACAGCAAGCCGAGTGACGGAGGACAGTCAATAATAACATAATCAAATTCCATAATGAGTGTTGCAATTGAACGCTTTAAAACGCTGTTGCGGTTTTCAAGTTCGGCAATTTCCACTTCCGCACCTGCAAGGTTCATATTGGCAGGGAGAATGTAGAGGTTTTTGAATTCCGTTTGAACCATAACCGAACGGGCGGTTTGTTCACCGACAAGCACATCATATGTGCTGTGTTCAACCTGGCTTTTATCAATACCGACGCCCGATGTTGAATTGCCTTGCGGGTCAATATCAATAAGCAGGGTTTTGTAGCCTTTTTGACCCAATGCGGCTGACATATTTACGCAGGTGGTTGTTTTGCCGACGCCGCCTTTTTGATTGAATATTGCAACAGTTTTACCCATAAATTCACCTCATTTGTTTGCTGTTATTATTATACTACTATAATGCGTTTATATCAAGGTGAATATATGGTGTATGTTTCATATGAAACATCAATATGTGGAAAACAAACTTTGAATGTTTCATATGAAACATAATATATATTCGTAGGGGAGGATATTATCCTCCCGATAATCGAACACAGTTCGTCCCTACAGATAAAAGGCAAAACACTAAAATGTTTCATGTGAAACAATGCAAAACGGACAGGCATAACCTGTCCGTTCCGCTGTGATGAAAAGAGGAGAATATGTTTAAAATGGTTTTACCCATTTTAAGCCGATTTTTGTCCCGCGATTTTAGGTATCTTAATGCGATACTCAATATAATCATCGGTTTCTGTTTTGTCGGATACAGCGTCAATGCCCGACTCTTGCATAGTCTTAATGGCTTTGTTGACCGTATTGACAAATATTCTGAAATCCTTATAGATAGGGTGGGGAGTACGCTTTTTGGTTGACGGCTTCGCATAAAATGTTGCGATATAGTTTTCCGTCTGAGCAACATTCAAATGTCTTTCCTTGATAACATTCAGCACCGTCCAAATATCTTTTTCGTTTTCAATATTGAGAAGTGCCCGTGCGTGCCGTTCCGTAAGGTGCTCTTTTTCAATAAAATATCTGACATCAACAGGCAGTTTAAGCAGTCGCACCTTATTTGAAAGTGCCGATTGACTTTTGCCGAGTGCCTTTGAAATCTCTTGCTGTGTCATTCCGAATTGGGTCATAAGCTGACCGATTGCAACGGCTTCTTCAAAAAAGGACAAATCCTCACGCTGTACATTTTCGAGTATTGAGAAAACAGCCGATTTTTCTCTGTCAACCTCCATTTCAATGCACGGTACAGCGTCTATTCCAGCCAAAATAGCGGCACGAAGACGGCGTTCACCGGCAATGATTTCGCAATAATCCGAGTTGTTCATTCTGCGGATAAGGAGCGGTTGAAGTATTCCGTTTTCCTTTATTGAGTTGGCAAGTGCAAGCATTTCCTCCGATTGAAACTGATGCCTCGGTTGATTTGGATTTGGCAAAAGCTTTTCGGTTGCCACATACGATATATTGTTCATAAGCCTGTCCTTTCGATATATCTATATTAACACAAACATCGCAAAAAGAAAAGGATTTCTCGTCGGGAGAAATCCTTATAATTCGTCATAATATCGTTTTTTACAAAGGTTTTGTTGAAATTTTCTTGGACTTGCGAGGGTATTGTGTCGGAGTTTGCGATATTTTTTTCACAATAACTATTGAGCGTGGCTCGGTGCCGTTAAGTTTATATGAAATATTATCAACAACCTCACCGCCAAGCGTTTCTATTGCAGAAATTGCCGATTGCGTGTCATCGTTGCTGCCTTTAAGTGCAACAAAATATCCGCCGACTTTAACGAACGGTAAACAGTATTCGGCAAGGACATTCATCGGTGCGACAGCTCTTGCAGTCGCCAAATCGAACTTTTCTCGGTAATTTTCGTCTTGTCCTGCGGCTTCTGCTCGTTCGTGAATGAGCTGAGCTTCAAGTCCGAGAGCGTGAACGGCTGTATCCAAGAATGTTAATCTTTTGTTAATAGCGTCCATCATTGTTAGACATAAATCGGGTTTATAGATGAGTAACGGCACACTCGGGAAGCCTGCTCCTGCCCCCACATCTATAACCGTTTGGTTATATTCAAGCTGAAAATACTTAGTAAGCATAAGGCAGTCCAAAAAATGCTTGACCTCAATTTCTTCCGGCTCGGTAATTGCAGTCAAATTCATCTTGCCGTTCCACTCTACGAGTAGTTCGGCATAGGTGTCAAACCGTTCAAGTGCCGTGTCGTCAAGAATTATTCCGTTTTCTTTTGCAAGGGAACAAAATCGATTATTATCAATCATTGTGCATACTCTCCAAAATAATATTGAGTGCCGTTATGTCGGCAGGGTTTACTCCGCTGATACGGCTTGCCTGTCCGAGATTTTGCGGACGGATTTTTGAAAGCTTCTCAATCGCTTCAAGTCGCAAACCTTTAAGCGAAGAATAGTCAATGTCGGACGGAATTTGCTTTGCCTCAATCCTACGCATTTCCTTGATTTGTGCCTCTTGCTTTTTGATGTAGCCCTCATATTTAATGCTAATCTCCACCTGCTCGAAAACTTCAAACGGCAGATCGGGACGGTCGGTATCAATCGGTGCCAAATCGTCATATGTAATTTGCGGACGGCGTAAAAGTTCAATCATTTTGCAACCGGTTTTAAGCGGTGCCGTACCTTTTGACACTAAAATGTCTTGTATTTCGTCGCTCAACGGAACAGACAAATTTTGAACACGGCTGAATTCCTGTTTGATAAGCTCCTGTTTCTTGTTAAACTCGGCAAAACGCTCGTCACTGATAAGCCCGATTTTGTGACCCGTCGGCGTAAGGCGAATGTCCGCATTGTCCTGACGGAGCACAAGGCGGTACTCGCTTCGGCTCGTCATCATTCTGTACGGGTCGGAACAACCTTTTGTAACAAGGTCGTCAATAAGCGTGCCGATATACGAACCACCTCGGTCAAGAACAAGCGGTTCTTCGCCCTTGATTTTAAGAGCCGCATTAATTCCGGCAACAAGACCCTGAGCAGCCGCTTCCTCATATCCGCTCGAACCGTTGAACTGACCGGCACCGTAAAGTCCCGGAATGTCGTTAAATTCAAGGGTCGCTTTAAGTGCAGTCGGGTCAACGCAATCGTATTCAATAGCATAAGCCGCCCTCATAACCTGAGCGTGTTCAAGCCCCTTAATCGTATGAATGAACGCAAGCTGAACATCTTCGGGCAGGGAAGAACTAAGCCCCTGCAAGTACATTTCTTCTGTGTTTTCACCGCACGGCTCAATGAAAAGCTGATGTCGCTCCTTGTCCGAAAATCTGACGATTTTATCTTCAAAACTCGGACAGTATCGAGGGCCCTTGCCCTCAATTTTACCGCTGTACATCGGAGAACGGTCAAGGTTATCAAGGATAATCTGCTTTGTTTTCTCGTTTGAATATGTAATGTGGCAAACAACTTTGTTTTTCGGTCGCTCGGCAGTTTCAAACGAAAACGGAACGGTTCGCTCGTCGCCCTCCTGAACATCAAGTCCGTCAAAATCAATGCTTCTTCTGTTTACACGGCTCGGCGTGCCCGTCTTAAATCTGCGAAGCGGAATGTTAAGCTTATAAAGTGCCTGACTGAGAGCCTTTGCCGGGAACATACCGTCCGGTCCGCTCTCATAAGTTACATCACCGATGTAAACTCTGCCGCCCAAAAAAGTTCCGGTAGCAAGAATAACCGCTTTTGCACGGAACAAAGCTTCAAGTCGCGTCTTAACAACCCACTCGTCACCGTCTTTATAAAGGTCAACAATTTCACCCTGACGAATGTCAAGATTGTCGGTAAGTTCAAGCGTGTGCTTCATACCGGCAGAATATTCACGCCTGTCAATCTGAGCACGGAGCGAATGAACGGCAGGGCCTTTGCCGAGGTTCAACATTCTGCTTTGGAGCGAATACTTGTCCGCCGCCTTGCCCATTTCGCCGCCGAGTGCGTCAATTTCTCTTACAAGATGTCCCTTGCTCGTGCCGCCGATAGACGGATTGCACGGCATATTGCCGACCCAATCCAAATTTATTGTAAACACGGCTGTTTTAACTCCAAGCCGTGCCGATGCAAGAGCCGCTTCAATTCCTGCATGACCTGCACCGATAACTATTACATCATATTTTCCGCCAAAATATTCCATAATTCACCACAATACATTATTTTCCAACACAAAACTTGCTGAAAATATTATTAACCACTTCGGTCGTCGCCTTTTTGCCGGTAAGCGAAAGAAGCTCGTCAACCGCACTGTCTACCATTACATTAACGGCGTCAAAGGTAACGCCCATTTCTACACCTCCGATAGCCTCGGCTATGCTCTCCTTAGCGTTTTGACAATTCTGCCTCTGTCGCAAATTCGCCAAAATCGGTGCTCCCGTGTCAAAATCCTGAACGCCCAGAAGTTCCTCAACCGCAGTCGAAAGTTCGCTCAATCCCTTGCCGTCCTTGGCACAAATATAAACAACCTTTGAAAAAGACGCTTCAATTTCCTGCGTTTCAAGTCGCTGTTCAAGGTCAACCTTATTAATAACCGCAACCGCAGGTTTGTTTTTTGCTTTTTCAAGAATTTCTCTGTCTTGTTTTTGAAGCGGTTTGTTATTGTCAAAAACCGCAAGAACAAGCTGTGCTTCGTCAAGTGCCTTGTACGCTTTGTCAATTCCGATGCTTTCAACAACATCATCACTTTCGCGAAGTCCTGCCGTATCACGCAAATGAAGAACCAAATCGCCGAGGCGAACACTCTCCTCAACAATGTCGCGTGTCGTGCCCTCGATTTGCGTAACAATGCTCTTATCTCTGCCGACAAGCATATTCATCAAACTGCTTTTGCCGACATTCGGCATACCGACAATCGCCGTATCAACACCGTCAATAACGGTTTGACCGTTGTCGTAATTTTGCAAAAGTCCGTCAAGCTCGCCCTCACATTCTTTAAGCGTTGTAAGAAGCTCGTCCTCCTCAAGCTCGGGAATTTCCTCGTCGGGATAATCAACCCACGCCGACATCAGTGCCGACATATCAAGAAGTTTTTGCAAAACAGAATTAATCTTATCGCTCAAAGAACCCTGCAAAGCATTAAATGAGGCTTTCATTCCGGCTTCGCCCTGTGCGGAAAG
>CAVBQD010000017.1:0-20196 GCA_963597385.1 bacterium
TGACGGAAAAACTAAAATCAAAAATCAATGACTGGAATATAGATATTTTATATATGTTCTGAATTTACTTATCGTTTCCGATGAACGCTTTGTACTTTACGGTGCGGTTGTCGCCGGAGCGACAGGCTATGCCTTGCTTGGCGTATGGAATATTGTAATACTTTGCAAACGCACAAAAATAAGATTTGATTTCGTCGGCGTTATTCTGCTTCCGAGCCTTGCTTTTTTCATAGTTTTGTATGCCTGTGAATTTCTTTTTAAACAGCCGTTTTTACCGAATTCGACAGTCGGTTTGATTATAATAAAAGGTGCTGTTTCCGTTATTATGTACTGTATATTGTGCTTTTTGTGCGGTATGCCGAAATTTAAAGACTTTTTTTGTGATTATGTTATCAAAAAAAATCATTAAAAAGCTTGAAAAAGGTGCATAAATAGTGTATATTACTAAAAGACACATCACGAGGAAATAACTATGGCACAGGAATTTGTATTAAAAGATAAATATAATATGGATGATCTTATCGCCATAATTAAAGTACTTCGTGCACCGGGCGGTTGCCCATGGGACAGAGAGCAAACTCACGATTCTATAAAAAAGAATTTTATAGAAGAAACCTATGAGGTTGTTGAAGCAATTAACAAAAACAGTGCCGATATGCTTCGTGAAGAACTCGGTGATGTTCTTTTACAAATTGTTCTTCACACCGAAATGGAAAGCGAGAAAGGCTCGTTCACTTTTGATGATGTCGCAAACGACATTGTTCAAAAGCTTGTTGTCCGTCACCCGCACGTCTTCGGAGATGTTGTTGCAAGCAACACCGCCGAAGCACTTAACAGTTGGGATGCGGCAAAGCTCAAGTCCAAGGGTCAAAAAACTCAAACAGAGTCTATGCTCAGCGTGCCTCGTGAACTTCCGGCACTTATGCGTGCACAGAAGATTCAGCACAAGGCGGCAAAAATCGGCTTTGATTGGGATAATGTCGACGGTGCATTTGATAAACTCTATGAGGAGATTGATGAGTTAAAAACAGCACTTGAACAAGGTAAAAAAGCTGATATTGAAGATGAATTCGGAGATGTTCTCTTTTCTTGCGTAAACATAGCTCGATTCATAGATGTAGACAGCGAGGAGGCACTTACCGCAGCTTCCGACAAGTTTATGTCACGCTTTTCGCTTGTCGAGCAAATGGCAAACGAACAGGGAATTGATATGAAGAATTCTTCGATACAGGAACTTGATGTACTTTGGGACAAGGCTAAGAAAATAAAGAATGCCGAGTAATCGGTAATGGAGGATTTATTATGAATAAAACTGAATTGGTAGCAGCTGTAGCTGCAAAGACAGAATTATCAAAGAAGGACGCAGAAGCAGCAGTAGCAGCAACATTTGATGCTATTACAGCAGCTCTTGCAGAAGGCGACAAGGTTGCTCTTGTTGGTTTCGGTACATTTGCAGTTAAGGAAAGAGCTGCTCGTACAGGTCTTAATCCACAAACAAAGGCTAAGATTGAAATCCCTGCATCAAAGGCTCCTGGCTTTAAGGCAGGCAAGGCACTCAAGGATGCCGTAAATGCGTAATTAATGCAATACTTCAAGGTGCCTTTATCGGCACCTTGTTTTGTTTTATTTAAACGCTTATTAACAGTCTGCAATTGTTTTTACAAATCGATTTGTCGAAAGGAGATTGTATGCGACTTGATAAATATCTAAAGGTGTCCCGTATTATAAAACGCAGAACGGTTGCCAATGAAGCCTGTGACGCCGGCAGAGTTGAAGTTAACGGCAAGGTGGCAAGAGCGTCTTATGATGTCAAAGTGGGCGATGTTATCAAGGTTTCTCTCGGTTCAAATAAGCGTGAGTACGAAGTCCTTGAAGTTCTTGAGCACGCACTTAAAGAAGATGCCTTAAAAATGTACAAACCGTTATAAAAAACAGAGCATTCACTGTAATCAGCGAACGCTCTGTTTTTTTATTTATGCTATATTAATCGTTGTTTTGGGCAGATGTGTGATTGATTGCTTCCTGTTCGGCAATTCTTTCAGCACGCTTGTCTGCAAGCTCAACAATCATTTGCTGCTGAACTTTACCGTGGATAGGATAAAGAATGAAGCAAATGCCGTAAAGACCTCTTGCAAGGGCAGGGAGAATACAAAATACTGCCCAAATGCCGTTAAGCATTTTTGGGTCTGTCTGCGGAATGGCGTTACCTACCGAGTCGGTAAGAGGTACATAGTTAATCCAAGTAAGCACCATACCCGAAAGCCAGCCTGTAACCGATGTTGCAAGCTTTGTAAAGTAGTTTTGAACAGTTGTAACAAGTGCTTCGTTTCGAAGACCGTGCTTCCATTCCATATAGTCGAGTGCCTCGGCTGTAACGATTTGACCCGATACATTGAGGATTTTATTTGGAAGTCCGCATATTGTAAGCCCGAAGATTACCCAAATAAGATTGAATATCTTGTGGTCGGCAAAAGTTTGTCCGAACGGGTGATAACCGATAAAGAATACGGTCATATATGCAACGAAACCAAATAATCCGGCAATAATCGAGGTCGTACGGGCACCCCATTTCTTTACCATTTTTGCGGCAAGAGGCACCATTATGTAGTTTGGAATACCGGTGAAAAGACCGCAAATGGTTTGGTTCATAAGCGAACCTGTGTTGTTAAGCCAAAAGTATGATTCTGATGAACCGCCAACTGCTTTGAACGAGTTAAAGAAGTTGGCAAGGATAACCGCAATGAGCGGTCTGTTTGTAATTATATTTTTGAGGGATTCAAGAACTGATGTTTCCTTCATTTCCTCACGGCTCATAAGAGGAACGCGTTCTCTCATATTAAAACAACCGAAAATAGCAAATCCTGCCGAAAGTATAAGCATAAACCTTGCAAATCCGCTGTAAACATTCTGCATCGAAATGTTGCTGTTGATTTTTGGAAGTAAGGTTACAAGTACAGGTACAAGCGAAGGAATCCATGTGCCGAAAAGCTCAAAGAATTTTGTGATGGTAATGAGGTTGTCACGCTCGTCCGTGTTAGGCGTTATGTTGTAAATCATAAGACCCCATGCACCGAAGTAGCTCATACCGAGTCCGTAAATTACAATGGCGATTGCCGCCCAAGCGACTTTTCCTTTGAAATTGATGTCGGGAGCGGAGAACATCATATATCCGCCGATTACCCACAAAGGAAGCGGAAGTATGAAGAATGGCTTTATTCGTCCCCAACGGGTTCTTGTTCTGTCGATGATAAGACCCGAAATTGTGTCATCAAGTGCGTCGTAAATAGAAGCCAAAAGGTTGATATTTGCATACGCCGTTGTGTTCAGCTTTAAAAACTGAATCATAAAGAATTCTTTGAATGCGTCTACAAATTGGCTTAAATTTTTTTGTCCGAAGTTTACAAGCACATATGCCGCAATTTCCTTTGGGGTAAGGTAACGCTTTTTTGTGTAGGCAAGCTTGTCGAGTTCTTCTTGGCTCATTGTGATTTCATCAATTGATACTGACTCTGCCAATGTATTCCCTCATTTCTTTTAAACATTAATAAATAGATTTTAACATATACATATTTCAAATTCAATACTTTTTTACTTGATTTAAATTTTACAAATAATTAAACAAATGTTACTTTATTTTTGTTGACATTCGCTATAAAAAATTATATTATATATAAGAATATTAATTTAAATCAGAGGTGCAAGTATGGCAAGCTCATGTCCGAATTGCGGCAAAAAACTGCATTGGTACGATATTAAAGCCGAGTGTTCAAACTGTGGCGTAAGTATCCCTAATTTTAATTGGGAGCAACGGCTTGAAGCCGATAACGAATTGGCTGAAAGAAAGTTTGCTTCGTTTTATAGGGGACTTAACAGAATTGCATATTCTATTTGGGGCACAAAACTCAGAATTGCAAGGATTATATTATCGGTTCTGCCTGCAATCGGTTTTATCTTGCCGTGGGCAACTCTTAAAAGCGATGCCGAAAGCGTCGGTCTTGACCTTTTCGGTATGACTTGTAACAAATCGCTTATAGATTTGTTTAAAGATTTCTTCGGAAATATGAACTTGTACATAACAAATATGAAATACGAGGGCTTTTCGGGCACATTGAGTTTTACGATGTATTCGTTGCTCCTGATGGTGCTGTCTCTCCTGTTTGCCGTTATTGCATTTTTCCTTATTTTTATCCTTGCAAAACGCTTTAAAACAAAGTCGCTTACCGTTTTTGAGTGCTTGAGCGTTTTGTCGGCAGTCGGAAGTGCAATATGCTTTACTTTAGGTGTTAAAGCCGCTCCGAATGAACTCGGAATTAATTTCGGCAGCTTCCCGATTTACAATGCTACAGGCGGAGTTACATGGGGCTTTTATGTTGCTCTTGTTCTTTTGCTTGTTGCTGTCGGTATTAATGCGGCGGTTGCAAAAGCTCCGTCTAAAACAGATGACGAGCTTGAAGCCGAAAGACTTGCACGCAAGGCTGAAAAAGAGAAAAAAGAATATGAGGCGGCTCTTAAAAAGGAAATTGAAAGAGAAGAAGCCGAAAAGAAAGAAAAAGAAGAACAGGCGAGAATCGTTGCCGAAGCCAAGGCAAAACTTGCCGCAAGAGAAAATAAAAAGAAGTAATTTAGTAAGAGGTAATATCTAATGAACAGCAAAAAATACATTCCAGGTTCAAAGGTTAAAGTTTCAACAATTGTGATAATTTCCGTTGTGCTTGCCGTTTTGCTTGCACTCTCATCATTCGGATTTGCAGTGTTCAGTTCACAGCCGTTTCAGGTTAAGGACGGACAGGTTAATGTTTATGAACTCAAGTCAAAGCTTTATACTAAAGCGATTATAAAGGCTTTGCCTAAAAAAATCACCGGCAACGACGGCGGTAAAAAAATTGATTTCTATATTGAAGAAAATGATGAATACGATTCTGAAAATGACCAGCCTATCGAACAGTTCAGAGTGTATTATTATAAAGACGGCAAAAAGCTCGTTGCAAGCGAGGGCATGTACAAGGGCGATTATGAAACTATGTATCCTCTTATCGGATTTTTCATAAAGGGTATGAATAATCTCAAGGTTCTCAAAGGCATTTTCTTAACAATTGTTATTGTTGCCTGTGCGGCAATTCTTGCACTTATTATTTGGCTCATTGTTCTTTTGACCAGAATAAAGGACGACAGAAAGTTCAGTCCGAGTTATCAAGAACAGTTGCTTTTAAAAGAGGCTGAAAAGAAAGCTAAAAAAGAAAATAAAAAATAATTTATAGGCTTGCCCCTTGGCGGCAAGCCTTATTTTCAATAAATAAAAAATAAACAGTAAGGGGATTTTATGGAGTACGATATGCTTTTTTCTCCTATGAAAATAGGTAATGCTGAAATAAAAAATAGGGTTGTAATGGCACCTATGTGTATGGGCTTCGGTCAGTTCAACGGTAAAGTTACCGATATTATGGCAGACCATTATGTTGAGCGTGCAAAGGGCGGAGTAGGTCTTATTATTACCGAAATCACCCGTATCAACGATGTTACCGGTGCTTCATCATTTGGTCAAATGGCACTTACTCACGATTATCAAATCGAACCTTTGAAAAATATGGTTGACCGTATTCATTCTTACGGCTCAAAAATATTTGTGGAACTTCATCATCCAGGCAGACAAAATCTCGGACTTATGATGGGCACGGTTCCGCTTTCTGTTGCTTGTGATAAAATTATGGGCAAGGCGTATGCCAAGTTGCTAACGGGTGCGGTTATTCCACCGGGTAAGAAACTTCAGGACAAGGATATTGTTCCCCGCACAGTTGCTCCGTCAAAATGTGAAAAGTCTAAAATGGCAGACAGCGTAAACAGAGGACTTACAAAAACAGGCATTAAAAAACTTGTCCGTCAGTTTGTTGACGGTGCCGTAAGAGCGAAAAAAGCAGGTTGCGACGGTGTTGAACTTCACGCCGCACACGGCTATCTCATTCAGCAGTTTTTGTCACCTAATACCAATCGCAGAAACGACGAATACGGCGGTTCGCTTGAAAACAGAATGAGATTTCTCAATGAAATTATTGACGGTATAAGACTTGCCTGCGGCAAGGATTTTCCGCTTATCGTTCGCCTTTCGGTTGATGAAATGTATGCAAAAATCGGTCAACCGGGCAAAGGATATGATTTGGAGGAAGGACTTAAAATTGTAAAAGCTCTTAACGATAAGGGCATTGACGCTATTGATGTTTCCTCCGCCGCATATGATACATTTAACTATTGGCTTGAACCTACCACATTCCCGGTAGGCTGGAGAAAATATTTGGCTGAGGAAGTCAAAAAAGTTGTTGACATTCCGGTTATTGCCGCAAACTTGATTCGTTCGCCTAAGCAAGCGGAAGAACAGCTCGAAGCAGGCATTCAGGACTTTATATCTCTCGGCAGACCGCTTCTTGCCGACCCGCACTGGGTTAACAAGGTAAAAGAGGGCAGGGAAGACACAATTAAGCGTTGCATTTGTTGCCTTTATTGCTTTGAAAGTATGGAAAATAATGCGTATGCTTACACACACGGCAAATGTTCGGTTAATCCTTTTATCGGCAGAGATTCGGTTAAACTCGATAACGACGGCAACGGCAGAAAAGTTGTTGTTATCGGTTCGGGCGTTGCGGGATTGACTGCGGCAGAACTTCTTGCAAAACGCGGTTTTGATGTAACCGTTTATGAAAAAGAGAGTGTGCCGGGCGGTCAAATTAACCTTGCAGATAAGCCGCCGCATAAAGAAAAACTTCATTGGTGCGTTGACGATTTGTATGTCAATGCAAAGAATAACGGCGTAAAGTTTGTTTTTGACACTGTAGTCACTAAGGAAATGCTTGACGAACTTGCACCGGAGTATGTGATTAACGCAACAGGTGCAAATGCCGTATTTCCAAAGGCTTTTGCAGGGGATAATGTTTGTACTGTTACAGAAGTATTGAACGGAACCGTTAAGCTTGAAAATAAAAAGGTCGCCGTTATCGGTTCGGGCATGACCGGTCTTGAAACTTCGGAATTACTGTGCGATATGGGCAACAGCGTTACGATTATCGAAATGGCGGATTCAATCGCACCGGGTGCATATTTTCAACATGTTGATGATGCTATGCCTAAACTCAAGGCGGCGAATACCGTGTTTATGCCGTCAACAAAGCTTCTTGAAATCAAGCCTGACGGCGTTGTCGGCGAAAATACAAAGAACGGCGATAAGATTAAAATCGACGCCGATTATGTTGTCCTTTCAATGGGTTGCCGACCGGATAACTCACTGTTCGAGCAAATTAAGGACAGCACAAAATATAATGTCGTTAATATCGGCGACAGCGTAAAGGTAGGCAGGATTGCAAATGCAACCGAATCCGCTTATCAGGCAGTTATGTCAATAAAATAAAATCATAATATAAAGGGGTAATTATGAAAAAGTATATTTGGGAAGACCCGAAAACGGTTTATATCAACAAAGAAAAAGGTCACGCAATCGCTATGCCTTTTGACAGCGTTGACGACGCTCTTTCGGGTGAGCAGTCAAAATATAAGCAAAGCCTTAACGGAAAGTGGAAGTTCTTTTGGCAAAGAGGACTTGACAATCAGCCTGACGGCTTTGAAAAGCCAAGCTATGATGTTTCCGGCTGGGATGAAATTTCCGTGCCGTCCGTTTGGCAGTGCGAGGGTTACAGTGTGCCTTACTATTACGCAAGCACATTCCCGAGAGCTTTCAGCCGTTCAAAGAGCCGTATTCCGTCAATTGACCATTCTATGCAGGAAATCGGTTTTTATCGCAGAAACTTTACAATCAATAAGGAATGGGACGGCAGAGATGTATTTCTTCATTTCGGTGCTTGCAAAGCCGCTCTTGAAGTTTGGGTAAACGGCGAATATGTCGGCTATTCAACCGGCTCAATGACCCCTCACGAATTTGAAATCACTAAGTATCTTAAAGACGGGGACAATACCGTTGCGGCCAAGGTTTACCGTTATGCCGCATCTACATATCTCGAAGACCAGGATATGTGGTGGCTTTGCGGAATTTACCGCGAGGTTTACCTTTTTGCGGAGCCGAAGGTAAGACTTTTTGACTTTTATGTAAAAACCGATTTTGACGGGGAATTTAAAAACGCTGTTTTGTCACTTGATTTTTATGTTAATAACCGATTGAACAGCGACTCTTCCGTTACTATTAAATCGCACCTCATCAGCGATACCGATAAAACAATCGAACTCGATGATGTCAGCGTTAAAATTGCCGCAAATAACGATGTCGTTTTGAATATTAAAAACGATATTAAAAACCCTAAAAAATGGTCGGCAGAAACACCGAACCTTTACCGACTTGTTATGCAAATCCTTGATGATAAGGGTAATGTTATAACTGTTAAAACTTATGAAATCGGCTTTAAAAAGGTTGAAATTATCGGCGAGAAGATTTTCTTTAACGGTATGCCTTTGATGATCAGAGGCGTTAACCGTCATGATTTTGATATGGATAACGGTTGGAATGTACCAAAGGAAAGATATACTCAGGACCTTGATTTGATGAAAATGGCAAATGTCAACGCTATTCGTACATCACACTATCCTGATGACCCGTATTTTTATGAGCTTTGCAACAGATACGGATTTTATGTTATGGACGAGTGCGACTTGGAATCTCACGGCGTTCGCCGTAAGGGCGTTCCGGGTTCAAATCCGCTTTGGACGGATATGGCTGTCGATAAAATGGAGCGTATGGTTCTCCGTGACAGAAACAATCCTTGTATCTTTATGTGGTCACTCGGTAATGAGGCGGGTGACGGCGATAACTTTATGAAGATGAAACAAGCCGCTCTTGCACTTGACGATACCCGTCAGTTCCATTATGAGGGTGACTTTGACCTCACAAAGAGTGATGTAATATCAAGAATGTATCCTGACGAAGCAACTATGAATAAGCTCGGCAATAAAGAACCTATTACAATTTCGCTTTATGACAATATCGCAAATCAGCTTGCAGCCGACTCAAAGCCTATTACGGCAGAAATGTACAATAAGCCTATACTTCTTTGTGAATATGCCCACAGTATGGAAAATTCCCTGGGTAATTTCCAAGAATATATGGATGACTTTGAAAAGTACGACAATATGTGCGGCGGCTTCATTTGGGATTGGGTTGACCAAACACTTCATGTTGTTGATGAAAACGGCAAGGATAATTACCTTTACGGTACAGACTTTGAAAAGGACGAGCCACGCCATTGGTACAGCGGTATTAACACAACGGCTATGACAGGTTCAAATACATATTTCTGTGCAAACGGTGTTATTTCCGCCCTTCGTGAGCCGCATCCGCAATATTTTGAGGTCGCTCATGTGTATCAGCCTATTGTTACAACCGCTTTCGACTTGACAAAGGGCAGATTTAATGTTCGCTCAAGATTTTTATTTACCGATGTTTCGGCATATAAATGCAAGTGGAAAATAGAATGTGAGGGCGAAGAAATTCAGTCGGGCGAAATGGATAAGTTCTCCGTTGCTCCGCTTCAGGAAAACTTTATTGATATTCCGTACAATTATTCTGCTCTTCCGCAGGATAAGGAATGCGTGCTTACAATCTCGTTCCATTCAAAGAAAAAGACTTTGGGCATCAAATCAAATGCAGAAATTGCGTTTGACCAATTCGTGCTCAACGCTCCTAAAAAGCCTGTTATCGCAAAATCGGGCAATACACCTGTTGCCGATAAAAAAGGTAATAATGTTATTGTAACAGGTGATAACTTTGCCGTAAGCGTTGATAACGGTGCCGTTACATCTTATGTTGTTGACGGTGAGGAACTTCTCAAGGCTCCTATGGCTCCGAATTATTTCAGAGCACTTACCGATAACGATATTGACTTCCTTAACTTTACACCGCCGTTTATCTTTGCTCACCCTTACTATAAGTGGAAGCACGCAACAAAGAGCGTTAAAGCTCTCAAGACTTCTGTTGAGGAAAAAGACGGAGCGGTTAAGGTAAAGGTTGCTCTTGATGTTCCGTTTATGAAAAATGCGTTTGTATCATACACGGTATATTCAAACGGTAAGCTTGCCGTTTATCACAGTGCTGTTCCGAAAGCACCGCTTCTTCGTTTCGGCTTCCAGTGGAATGTTGACAAGAACCTTACGCAAATTTCGTGGTACGGCAGAGGCGAAGCACCGTCGTATCCGGACAGAAAAACGGGCTATAAAATCGGCAAATATTCATTGCCTATTGATAAATTTGAGTACACTTATATGCGTCCGCAGGAATCGTCAACCCGTGCCGATGTAAGATACTTTACTTTGACCGATAAAAAAGGCGACGGCATTAAAGTGACTGCTTATTATGATAAGCCGGTTATGTTCTCGGCATTACCGTATACTCCGTTTATGCTTGACAAATATAAGCATGTAACCGATATTGACAGAACGCACGATATTACCGTAAATGTTGATTCTTCTCAGTACGGTATCGGCGGCGATATGCCGGGTCAGGCGTTTGTCCGTGATAAGTATCAGGTAAAGGCAGGAGAAAAGCAGGTACTTTCATTCCTTGTTGAACCTTTCAAAAAATAATTGTTAATAATTGCTTATGAAAAGAGTATTCACCTGTATAGGTTTTTCCATGGCAACTGCACTGTTTGCACTTTGCTTTGTAAAATTTGAATACATAATTTTGTTAACTGTAGGGCTTGCGACGCTTCTTGTCGTAAGCCTTATTGTACCGAAAATAAGGCAGGCTGTTGTTATTCCGCTTTCGTTGTCGTCTGCGGTTGCGGCTTGCCTTTTGTTTGTTGCGGTTACAAATATTGTTGTTCAACCGGTGAAATCTCTTGAAAATACTTCCGCTTCGTGCTCGTTTTATGTTACCGATTGCGGCAAAATTACCGACAGCTATAAGGAATACACCGCAAAGATTACTCAAATTGATGATGAAAGCGTCAATGTTAAATCAACAATTTACCTTGATGAAAATGTAAATATTCGTCCGTACACGGTTGTAAAAGGCAATCTTAAATTTAAATCCGTGGGCGATGACGCTATGTCAAGCTACGGCAAATACGCCGACGGTATTTATATAAGAGCAAATTGCACGCTTACGGACTATGTCGGTCAAACGATTCGCTCGCCTTTTAGATATGTGGTTGCACTCAGGCACAGTATTCGTAACAAACTTTCTTATCTTATGGCAAACAGGGAGGGCGGACTGTCCGTTGCACTTGTAACAGGGGATAAATCGTATCTTTTAAACGATGTAAAAACTGCGTTTATGTATTCCGGTACATCGCATATTATGGCGGTGTCGGGCTTGCATTTGAGTGTAGTGACCGGTGCACTGTTTTTTATTTTAAAAAGCCTGAAAGTCAAGGAGAAAACTTCAAGCATTGCTTGTATTGCGGCGGTTATTGTTTATATGGCTCTTGCCGCTTTTTCCGGCTCGGTCACAAGAGCAGGTATAATGATGATAATTTTGCTGTCGGCAAGACTGTTTTCTATGCGTGGAGATTCGCTGAATTCTCTCGGAGCGTCGCTGACCGTTATGTGTCTTGCAAATCCCTATGCCGTGTCCGATGTGGGTACCGATTTAAGCGTGATGTCCGTTTTGGCACTTATAACCGTTTATCCTCTTGTTTTGAAAAACTTCAAGGTAAATTATGTTGACCCTCTTGAAAAGTCGGTAAAGGAAAAGGCTAATGACAGGCTTTATTCAACTTTCGGTATGTTTTATTCCTCTGTTTTTGTGTTTGTACTTAATATACCGATACTTTATATATTTTTCGGCTACACAAGCATAATCGGACCGTTGTCAAATTTAGCTGCCGTTCCGCTCGGGAGTTTGTGCGTCGTTATGTCCTTTGTTACTTATTTTGTGTCACTTCTCGGTATAACTCCGCTCACTACCGTTGCCGTTATGTTGTCAACTAAGTGTGATGCACTTTTGATTAAAATTTGCGAATTTTTCAGAGCATTTAATAATTCGGTTCTCGGCTTTGATTATATGGTCGGCATTTGCATTGCAGCAGTTTTGCTGTTCTTTGCCGTTGCGTTTATTATGGGCGGTAAGGTTATTAAAAACACTTGCGTTCTGTCAGTTGCTTTTGCCGTTTTATTTGTCGGAACACTGTCTGTATATAACTACAATCGTCTGTCGCTTCGCATTTTTCAAAACGGTGCAATTGTTTGTACTTATAAGGATAAAACTGTTGTTTACGGGGTTAATACGGATTGGGACAAAACTTCTGTCAGCAGTTATCTGCAAAATAATTCTATGCCCGTTGATTATCTTGTCACCCAGCGTTCGTTTTCCGAGCCGTCAAATTTGAGTAAAGAAGTGAGCGTCAGCACTGTTGTTTGCAATGAGTTTGACGACGATATTCTTGTCGGTGCAAGATTTAACGATTTGGAGGTTCAAAATACTTATAATGTTGCTCTTGATGAAAATCTTTCTTTTTGCTATAATCAAGGGGATATAATTATTAAATTCAACGATATAACAATCGGCTCAACGGACGATTGTGACATCAAAGTGTCGTCGTCAAAGTTGGTTGAACCAAACGGCACAATTAAACTTGAAAAATACGATACTGTTACATACAAAATAAAAAGCAAAAATTCTTTTAAGGTAAGGAGGCTTAATCAATGGCAAAAGTAGGAGAAGCGGAGCTTAAAAATCAAATAAAAAGCGGGGACTTTTCCAATGTCTATATGATTTACGGCGAAGAGGATTACCTGAAAGAGTATTATGTAAATAAACTTAAAGATAAGCTGGTTGAACCGGCGTTTGCCGATTTTAATTTTCATCAGTATGACGGCAAGAAAACTCCCGTGTCGGAAATATTGAATGATGCCGATATGATGCCGATGATGGCTCAGTATTCACTTTTGCTTGTTGTTGATTATCCTTTTGACAAAAGTAAGGACGATGTGGAAAAGGTCAAGGCTTATCTGAAAGATATTAACCCGAGTGCAGTCGTTGTGTTTCTCTTTAATCAAATCGATGTTAATGCAAAATTTAAATCTTTTGAAAATGCCATAGCAAAAGTCGGCACGGTTGTCAATCTTGAAAAAAGAACCGAGGGCGAGCTTGCAAAGCTGATTATATCTTCGGCTAAAAAAAGAAAGTGTACTATCGATACGGCAAGTGCAAAATATATGATTTCACTTGTCGGCAACGATATAAAAACGATATTTAACGAACTTGAAAAAATGTGCTCCTTTGTCGGCGAGGGCGAAATCACACGCAAAATCATTGACGATTTGGCGGTTAAATGCCTACAGGCGAGAGTGTTTGATTTGTCAAAGTTTATCCTTGCCGGTAACAGCGACGGTGCGTATGAGGTACTCCGTGTTCTCTTTGCACAAAAGGAAGAACCTATTGCCGTGCTGTCCGTTATTTCATCTTGCTATATTGATATGTACAGGGTGAAATGTGCTCTTGCTTCGGGTGAGGGCGAGAATTCACTTACGAATTACTTTAATTATAAAGGTAGAGAATGGCTTATTCGCAATGCCGTGCGTGACAGTAAAAAGCTCAGTCTTGAAAATTTACGCTCGGCTATAGATGTTCTTTCCAAAACGGACGAACTGTTGAAGTCTACTTCTATTGATAAAAATCTGCTTTTGGAAGAAACGGTTATGAAACTTTTGATGTTGAGGAATGGCTGATGGAAGATAAAATCAAGCTTACCGAAGCGGTTATTGTTGAGGGCAAATATGATAAAATCAAGCTTTCAAACATTCTCGATGCATTTATTATCGAAACCAACGGCTTTGGTATTTTCAAGGATAAAACAAAACTTTCTTTTATTAAAAAACTTGCAAGAGAGCGTGGAGTTATCATTCTTACCGATTCCGACCATGCAGGTTTTATGATAAGAAATTATATATCCTCCGGCGTACCGAAAGAACAAATAAAAAATGTGTATATTCCCGATATTTTCGGCAAGGAAAAAAGAAAAAACGCTCCGTCCAAAGAGGGCAAATTAGGCGTTGAGGGTATGCCGAAAGAGGTTATTGTAAACGCACTTTCAAAGGCGGGCGTCACATCGTCAAAGTCCGTGTGTACAAACCCGGTGACAACTGTCGATTTTTATGATTTGGGTCTGACCGGCGGTGCAGGCTCAAAGGCAAAACGCAAGGCTTTGTGCAAAGCACTCGATTTGCCCGAATTTCTTTCAACTTCGTCACTGATTTCGTGCATAAACAATTTTATGGATAAGGAAGAATTTTATTCGCTATGTCAAAATTTATAACTAAAACGAAAAGGTATCTGTCGTTGCTCCTTTGTTTTGTAATGCTTTTTGCTTTTTCGTCCTGTGCAAAAAATTCAGATAAAAACACTTCAAAATCAGGTGAAACCGATACTTCGGCAACGCAGGCAAACGCTTCGTCGGCTTCTTTGCCGTCGGATGAAAATGCCGACGGATTAACACCCGGAGTAAACACAAATGAGGTCACTTCCGACACGCTTATTTGTTATTTTTCCTGTACGGGAAATACCGCTCAAATCGCCTCGTATATCAAGCTTGCAACCGACGGCGATTTGTTTGAAATTGTACCGAAAAGCCCTTATACTAAAGAAGATTTGGACTATAATTCAACTGATTCAAGAACCGAAACAGAGTACAAAGACAAAAATTCAAGACCCGAGATTTCTTCAAAGGTTTCATCGTGGTCAAGTTATAAAACGGTTTATATCGGCTACCCGATATGGTACGGCGAAGCACCTAAAATTATCTACACATTTTTGGATACTTACGATTGCTCCGGCAAAACCGTAATCCCGTTTTGCACCTCTGAAAGCTCGTCAATTGACGACAGCGTTTCTGCAATTAAAAAGCTTTCCCCAAATGCCAAATGGCAAAAAGGTATTCGTTTTGATTCTGCCTCAACCGAGGAAGATGTTGCTGAAAAACTAAAATAACTCTTATTGACTTTGTTAAGCAATAAGAATATAATAACATACCAAAAAGGTAGACATTAGAAACTAAGAAAAGGTTACATATCGGATAACCCAAAGCCGATATGTGCGGATTGGAGAAAATATGCTCAATCAGTTTTCAAGAACAGAATTATTACTCGGTAAGGAAGCTATGGAAAAACTTCAAAATTCAAAGGTTGCCGTTTTCGGAATAGGCGGCGTAGGCGGATATGTTTGCGAAGCACTTGTCAGAAGCGGCGTTTATCATTTTGATTTGATTGACGATGACAAGGTGTGCCTGACAAATTTAAACCGACAAATAATTGCCACACGCAAAACTGTCGGTAAATATAAGACCGAAGTTATGCGTGACCGAATATTGGAAATAAATCCCGACGCCGATGTGACGATTCATAAATGCTTTTTCTTGCCCGAAAACGCTGATGAATTTCCGTTTGAAGAATATGATTATATCGTTGATGCCGTTGATACCGTAACGGCAAAAATCGAACTTGTGATGAAAGCACGGGAAAAGGGTGTGCCCATTATTTCTTCTATGGGAGCAGGCAATAAGCTTGACCCGAGTGCTTTTAGGGTTGCCGATATATATAAAACAAGGGTTGACCCGCTTGCAAGAGTAATGCGTCGTGAAATGAAAAAGCGAGGCGTTAAAAAACTAAAGGTTGTATATTCCGAAGAAGATCCGAAGCGACCGATTGAGGATATGGCAATCAGTTGCCGTTATCATTGTATCTGTCCGCCGGGTGCTAAACATAAATGCACCGAACGCAGAGATATTCCGGGTAGCACGGCTTTTGTTCCGAGCGTTGCGGGACTTATCATAGCAGGCGAAGTAATTAAGGATTTAACCAAATAGTAGGGGACAGGCTTGCCTATCCCGAATGCAAAGGACCGTAAATTCAAAACTTACGGTCCTTTTTTATGCTACTTTACTCTTTCAACCCTTGCTCTTTGTTCTTCTCCGCAGGGCTTTATTTTTTTGTATCCCAAATTGTAAATATCGGTGAATTTACACTCCAAATCAAACAGCTCTTTTACATCGCTTGAAGTGATGTTGCCGTATTTTGTAATTATCGGCAGGAAAGCTGTTTTTTTCATTTCGGAGAGTATTTCTCTGCCTTTGTCGTTAAACGCCAAAATATGCAGGTATTTCGGCTCTTTCGGCATATCGTTTGTTATTCCGAGGTATGCACGCAAAATAATTCGCCTTATCCTTGAATGTGTGTAACGCTTTGTTTTGATGCTGTCGTAAAGTTCTTCAAGTGTAAGAGAGTCCGCAACCGCACTTACAATCCTGTTTTCAAGTCCCTCGCTCACATCTTCAATTTGCAAAAAGTCATTGGCTGTCATCGTGCGTAGCTTGTATAAAATTGCTTTTTCACAATTTTTCATTGATGAAATTTCATCTGCACTCAAATGCTTCCTTATTTCGCTTGCCGAGTATTCGCCGTCGTCTGTGTCGTGACCCTTGCCGATTCGCTTTATCACTCTCGCTTTAAGGGCTGTATATGTCAAATACTCAATGGCTAAAATATTGTTGGGCGTGTCGAGCAACGGTGAATTTACAGCGTTTTTGCGTGCCGTTGGGTATGAAACGCCTCTTTTAAGTTCTTCTTTGATTAGCTCATCTTTGTCTTTGATTTCATTTGCAACCGCTTTGAGTGCGTCAACATCATCACATTCCGCACCGAAAGCGAGGCAGTCGCATATTCCTGTTGCTTCCAAAATTCGGACAGCGGACTTCGCATATCCCTGAGCCGATTGAACGGTACATAGGGCAGGGATTTCTATCACAAGGTCTGCACCGTTTTCAACGGCTGTTTTTGCTCTTTTGTACTTGTCATATACAGCAAATTCGCCACGCTGAACAAAATTGCCGCTTAGGGCACATATAACGGCTGAGCCGTTTTTCTTGCAACTGTCAAAAAGATATTTGTGACCCTTGTGTAAGGGGTTAAGCTCGCAAACAATACCGAAATTCATTTTTTTATCCTTTTTCTCTTGACATTCTTAAATTATAATATTATTATTACTATATACTATATTATATTATTATAAAGAAAATTTCAAGTCCGGAGGCAATATAATGAAAATTCTTGTAATTAATTGTGGCAGCTCTTCTCTTAAATATCAGCTCCTTGATATGAAAGACGAGTCTGTTCTCTGTAAGGGAGCCGTTGAGCGTATCGGTTTAAAGATTACAGGCGGAGAAGAAAATGTTATTGTAAAAGTAAACGGAGAAAAGTATACCTACGATAAGGAATTGCTTACTCATACAGACGCATTTAACGAAGTTAAGTATATTTTGTCCGAGGGTGAGCATAAGGTTGTTGACAGCTTTGACGAGATTGACGCTATCGGTCACAGAATCGTACAGGGCGGCGACAGATACACAAAGTCCGTTATTGTTACTCCTAAAGTTTGCGAAGAAGTAGAAGAGCTTGCTCCTCTTGCACCGCTTCACACCCACGCTAATATCGCAGGTTATAAGGCTTGCCTTAATGTTGTAGGTCCCGATGTACCGCAGGTATTCGTATTTGATACTGCATTCCATTCAACAATGCCGCCAAAGGCTTATATGTATGCTTTGCCTTACGAATATTACAAAAAGTACAGCGTTCGTCGCTACGGCTTCCACGGTACATCTCACAAGTTTGTATCTCACAGAGCAGCCGACAAAATCGGTAAGAATATCAAAGACCTTAAAATTATTACTTGCCACCTCGGCAACGGTTCGTCAATCGCAGCTGTTGACCACGGTAAGGTAATCGATACTTCAATGGGCTTTACCCCTCTTGACGGCTTTATGATGGGTACCCGTTCCGGCGGTGTTGACCCGTCTGCGGTTACTTTCATTATGAAAAACGAAAACCTCACTCCTGACGAAATGGACGCTGTTCTTAACAAGCAATCCGGTGTTCAGGCCATCTCGGGTATCTCATCCGACGACCGTGACATCTGCAAGGCTCAGGAAGAGGGCGACGAAAGAGCTATTCTTGCTCACGAAATGCAGGCATACGAAATTGCTAAATTCATCGGTTCGTATGTTGCCGCTATGAACGGCGTAGACGCTATTGTATTCACCGGCGGTATCGGTGAAAACGGCGTATGGCTTCGCTCAAAGGTTTGCTCATATCTCGGTTATCTCGGTGTACATATTAATGAGGCTGTTAACTCAAAAACCCAAAAGGGTGAAGAAGCAGAACTTACAGAGCCGAGTGATAATGTAAGAGTATTCATTCTTGCAACAGACGAAGAACTTATGATTGCAAGAGATACGGAAGAACTTGTAAAATCACTGTAAATTATTAATTTATCGCATAAGTATTACGAAAGGAGAAGAAAACAATGCCTGAAATTAAGTACGAAATTACAGAACACCTCGGTGTTATTTCCGAAACCTCTCGTGGCTGGACAAGAGAAGTTAATATGATTTCTTGGAACGGAAGAGAGCCAAAGGTTGATGTAAGAGATTGGTCGCCTGATCACTCAAAAATGAGCAAAGGACTTACTTTTACAAAGGAAGAGCTTGCTGAGCTCACAAAAATCGCTGAAAAGTTATAATGTCATACAGGCGGAACAAAAAAGTTCCGCCTTAAGACTGTCGATAAAGCTCCTGAAACACGCAAAATAAATTCAACCGATTTGCCTCCACTTGAAGCAAGGGGAGGTGGCAACACGAAGTGTTGACGGTGGGGTTTTAAAAATGCTACAAGTATCGAATTTATAGCATTTTTGGCATTTTTCTTTTTTTGCTCAGTCGAAATAAAAGGCTTCCAAAAAATCAAACGTTTTTTTTGGAAAGAGGAAAAACATATACAGTATAATTACAAAACATTGTTTTGTTCTATACGGAATCTGTTTTGACGATGTACATCTTCCTTCGCAAGAAAACGAAATTCAGGACCTTTTTCAACAGCCTGCAGCGTGCCGAAAACACTTTTTTTGATTCGCTGCGGGCGGAACTTTGTTCCGCCTTGATATTGTTTTAGCACTTATTATAAATTATAATTTGGCAAGCTTTTTGCCGGATTTGGAGAATATAACTATGGAATGGACATCATTAAATGATATAAGAGAAAAGTATTTGTCATTTTTCGAAAGCAAGGGACACCTCAGACTCCCAAGCTTTTCTTTAGTGCCGAATAACGATAAGAGCCTTCTCCTCATCAACTCGGGTATGGCTCCTATGAAAAAATATTTTACCGGAGAGGTTACTCCTCCGAGAAACAGAGTTACCACTTGTCAAAAGTGTATCAGAACTCCCGATATTGAGCAGGTAGGCAAAACTGCCCGTCACGGCACTTTTTTTGAAATGCTCGGTAACTTCTCGTTCGGTGATTACTTCAAAAAAGAAGCAACCGCTTGGGCGTGGGAATTCTGTACAGAAGTTCTCGAAATGCCTGTTGACAAACTTTATGTCACTATTTACGAAAACGATGACGAAGCTTTTGAAATTTGGACAAAGCAAAACGGCGTAGACCCGTCGCACATTGTTCGTCTCGGTAAAGCGGATAACTTCTGGGAACACGGCTCGGGTCCTTGCGGTCCTTGCTCGGAGATTTATTTTGACCGTGGTGAAAAATACGGCTGCGGTTCTCCGGATTGTGCTCCGGGTTGCGAGTGCGACAGATTCACTGAGTTCTGGAACAATGTATTTAGCCAGTTCAACAATGACGGTAATGGCAATTATACCGAACTTGCACAGAAGAATATCGATACCGGTATGGGTCTTGAAAGACTTGCTTGCATTATGCAGGGCGTTGATAATATCTTTGAAGTTGATACGATTCAAAACACTATGAAGAAAATTTCCGAAATCGCAGGTGTTAAGTATCACGATGACGAAAAAAACGATGTGTCGCTTCGTGTAATTACCGACCATATCCGTTCGTCAACATTTATGATTGGCGACGGCGTTATTCCGTCAAATAACGGCAGAGGCTATGTTCTTCGCCGCCTCATCCGTCGAGCTTGCCGTCACGGCAGACTTTTGGGCGTTAAGGAACCGTTCCTTTATAAAGTTTGCGAAACCGTGCTTGAAGATAATAAGGTCGCTTATCCGGAACTTCGTGATAAAGCCGAACTTATCAAAAAGGTTATTTTGTCCGAGGAAGAATCGTTCGGTAAAACTATCGATGCCGGTCTTGCAAGACTTGATGAATATATCGAAAACACCGAGGGTACTGTATTTTCGGGTGAGGACGCTTTCAAACTTAACGATACTTTCGGCTTCCCGCTTGACCTTACAAAGGATGTAC
>CAVBQD010000018.1:0-19855 GCA_963597385.1 bacterium
AAGTGCCGTAAACATCGAGTTTGCGGCACTTTTGGCGTTTTCCGTTTTTTGCTCGAGGGCGGTACCTATGTACAGCTCCCGCTCGCAAGAAAACGAAATTCAGAACCTTTCTCAACAGCCTATATCGTGCCGAAAACACTTTATTGACACACTGCAAAAGCTACTTCTATATAGTTGTTTTTTGTGTCGGAATGCCGAGACGGCATTCCCTACGGCGATTTTTTATACCAATATGTGTCATCTTAACCTTTTCGTCTTTTGTTTCGCAAAATCCACCTCCCCTTACAAATTTACCAAGGGGAGGCTTTTTTCTTTTGAGATTGTGTCTATACAGTCTTCGATTTCATTTAAGCCGAAGCCTTTAGCTTTGAGCCAGTATAGACATAATTAAAGCCTCCTATGGTAGTTTTTATCTACTTTAGGAGGCCTGTTTTTATTGTTCTTCTTTAGAAGTTTATTCACAACGAGAGTCATTTTTTATTTGTTCTTCCAACGATATAACTCTATGACGAAGAAATTGAACGCTTAAAGAATTTCAAAGCTAAACAATCAACTAAAATGGTTGGTGAAAGTCTTGAACAATATTGCCATGATGAATTTAATAAAATTCGTATGACCGCATTTCCTAATGCCTATTTTGAAAAGGATAATGATTCAAGAACCGGCAGTAAAGGTGATTTTATTTATCGCGAATGTGATGAGAACGGTGTAGAACTTATTTCTATTATGTTTGAAATGAAGAACGAAATGGAAACAACTGCTACTAAACATAAAAACGAAAACTTCTTTAAAGAACTTGATAAAGACAGAAAAGAGAAAAACTGCGAGTATGCTGTTTTGGTTTCGCTTCTTGAAGCAGATAGCGATTACTATAATGCAGGAATTGTTGATGTTTCTTATCAATATGAAAAAATGTATGTTGTCAGACCTCAATGTTTTATTCCGATTATTACTCTTCTTCGTAACGCTGCACTTAATTCGTTAAAGTATAAGCAGGAGTTGGAAACTGTAAAAAATCAAAATATTGATATTACAAACTTTGAACAAAGCTTAATGGATTTTAAAGATAGTTTTTCAAAGAATTATAAAAATGCTCACGATAGATTTAATGATGCGATTGATGAAATTGACAAGTCAATTTCACATTTGCAAAAAATTAAAGAAAACTTAACTAAATCCGACAATCATTTGCGTTTGGCAAATGATAAAGTTGACGGTGTAACAATTAAAAAATTGACTAAAGGCAATCCGACTATGGCTGCAAAATTTGAAGAATTAAAGAACGATTAATTTTGAGGTGCGTACATGAACATTAAAATTGATGTGGATAATCTCAGGGATGACCTCAGAGATTATTATGGTTCGGCAGTGGGATGTAATCCCACTGCTATGGCAGATGTAATAAATGTTGATTCTATGTCCGATGAGGATGTAGTAAGAAAAGCAGTAGAAAACGGATTTAATCTTTACGATTATGAAGCGTGATGGCAAAGGAAATTTGTTATGTTTGGATTTTATGGTGAACAGTCATTTGAAGATACTTTAGCTTTAGCAGAATCTGGCGATGATATAGCTATGAATGATTTAGCAAATATTTATCTTAATGGTGATGATGTTGAAAATATCGAACAACAACCGGAAAAAGCTTTTGAATGGAGCGTTAAATCTGCCAAAGCCGGAAATGTAATCGGTATGTTTAACACAGCTCTTTATTATACAAAAGGTTTTGGCGTTAAGCGTGATTTAGAAAAAGCTGCTCAATGGATGGAAAAAGCCGCAGAGGATGATGAAGATGCAGAAGATATCGCACCGACATTGAGGCAAGCTTCAGATGATTTAGTATTGGCTGAAAACGGAAATCCGAAAGCACAAGGTAGATTGTCGAAATTCTATATGGGTTTTGCAACTATGCTTGAACAGTCCGGCACTGATGATTTCTACAGTGAAGCATTATACTGGGCAAACAAAGGAGCACAGGAAAATGACGGGCTATCATTTTGTACGTTAGGTCTTGCATATGCACACGGAAGAGGTGTTGTCGCAAACGGTAAAAAAGCAAAAGATTATTATGAAAAAGGTGCGTTAGCAGGTAATACTTTAGCGATTTTTAACTTAGGTGTACTGTATTTTCAAGGCTATGATGCAATTAAAAATCTAAAATTTGCTTTTGAATTAATAAAGATTGCCGCAGAAAACGGTGAGGGTCAAGCAATGGCTGCTTTGGGAAAATGCTATCAATTCGGCTGGGGCTGTATGGGAAATATGAAAAAGGCTGTTGAGTGGTATAAAAAATCACTCGATGAAATATACGATCCCGAACTTGACAATAAGGTTATGGTGTTTGAGGCAATTGCCAAAGATGAAGATTATTATGGCGAGGAATCTGACAGAAAACTAACTTTAGCAGAAAAGAACCTACTTTTAGAAATTTCTAAAAAATTAAGTTGATACTTTTAACCTATCAGATGGATATATGGAGGCATTGATAGCAATGGTTGAACTTGAATATAAATTTTCAACATATCGAATAAAAAGCAAAATTCATTAAAGGTGAGTAAATTATGGATTGCAATAGTGTTAATATGCAAAAATATGCAAATTATAAGGAACAATCAAAAAGGCTGAACCGTGCTATGAGTAATGAATTCTATCTTGAAGCACTATTTATTGAATTTGCGATTATTGAGGATAGGGTTGACTCTGTTCTAAGATATGAGGATAATCAAATTAAGAGTGATAAGTTCGTTTCGATTGATAAAAAGCTAAAGAAAATCATTAAAATTGCTGAGCATAAGAATTCGTTACCGAATAAATATTTCTCAGATGGAATTATTGAGAAAATTTTGGACTTTAAAGAGGAACGAAACAGAATGATTCATGCTTTGATGAAGCAACAGTTAACTACTGTTGAATTGCAAAATTTAGCTTTGCGAGGAAAAGAATTGTCAAATGCTTTGTGTAGAAAATCAACAAATTATAAGCGTTCTGTTGAACGCAGAAACATTATAAAGAACAAACCAAATGAGTGATAATAAAAATGTTGAAAAACTGAATAAAACGGATTCCTTAGCACAAGATGTGTTGAAACTTTCTCGCAATACTCTATTGGTGAACTTGCGTTTTTTAGATATGGCTTTGAGTCAGTTTGAAATGATTAAATTATTTGACACTTTAGCCGTTGATGGCAAACATATATTCTATAATCCGATATGGTTATTGCAAAGATATAAAGTTGATAAAAAACAAATAACGAGAGATTATCTTCATATGGTTTTTCACTGCGTGTTTCATCATGCTTTTGTCAGCACTTTGGTTGATAAGGATTATTGGGATTTAGCCTGTGATATTGCTGTAGAACATGCAATTAGTGAGTTAGAAATTCCATGTTTGGATGTTGGTACAGAACAAAAGCAATCGTCATATATTCTTGAATTAAAGCAAAATGTAAAGATTTTGTCTGCTGAGAAAATATATAATTATTATTTAGAAAGTCAAATTTCGAAAAACAAAATAGCTGAAATAAGAGAAGTATTTCAATCAGACGATCATTTTATTTGGTATTTACCGCCGGATAAAATTAATTTGATGGTTGCCGATAATGATAATTCCAAAGGAAATGACAAAGAGGCTCAAAACAATTTTGATAATTCCGAAGGAAATGACGAAGAGGCTCAAAACAGTTTTGATAATTCACAAGGTCAAAATGATAAGAGTGAAAATCAATTATCGAGAAGAACAGCCGGCTTTAATTCAAAAGAACTTCAACAGGAATGGTCTGATATTGCAAAACGAATGCAAACCGATCTTGAAACTTTTTCAAAGCAACATGGCGACAAAGCCGGCGGTATGCTTCAAAGTTTGCAAGCTGTAACCCGTGAAAAATATGATTATTCGGAATTTTTGAAAAAGTTTGCTGTGTATGGCGAAGCTATGAAGATTAACGATGATGAATTTGATTATATCTTTTATACATACGGAATGAAACTTTACAGTAATATGCCTCTTATTGAACCGCTCGAGTACAAGGATGTTAAGTGTATTAAGGAATTTGTAATTGCTATTGATACATCGGGTTCAACATCAGGAGAATTAGTGCAAAAGTTTATGAATAAAACTTATAACATACTCAAACAGACGGAATCTTTCTTTACAAAAATTAATTTGCATATTATTCAATGTGACGCTGAAATCCAAGAGGATGTTAAAATTACTAATCAAGAAGAATTTGACCGTTATATCAAAACATTAGAGATAAAAGGACTTGGCGGTACAGATTTTAGACCGGTGTTTAAATATGTAAACAAACTGAAGGATGAAAGAGAATTTGTTAATCTAAAAGGTTTAATCTATTTTACCGATGGATACGGTATCTTCCCGGCTCATCAACCTGATTATAAAACAGCATTTGTGTTCATTGATGATAAATATGACAATCCCGATGTTCCGGTTTGGGCAATGAAATTAGTTTTGCAAAAGGATGAAATATAGAGGAAAAATAAAATGAGTGACATTAAAGATTTTAAAATTAAAGATGGTGTGTTGACAAAATACATAGGATCTGATGCAGAAGTTGTAATACCTGATGGCGTAACAAGTATCAGAGGTACAGCTTTTTTTAATTGCTCAAGTTTAATGAGTATTACAATACCTGACGGTATAACAAGTATTGGAAAAAATGCATTTTCTTTTTGTCGGAGTTTAACAAGCGTAATAATACCGGACAGTGTAACAAGTATTGGTGATGGTGCATTTAACTTTTGCTCGAGCTTAGAAAGTATAACAATACCAGCTAGCGTAGTGGGTATTGGCAACGGAACTTTTCATAATTGTTCAAGTTTAACGAGTGTTACAATACCTGATGGTATAAGAAGTATTGGAGAATTTGCATTTTCTTTTTGTCGGAGTTTAACAAGCATAACAATCCCGGATAGTTTAGTGAGTATTGGCAACAAGGCTTTTATGGGCTGCTCAAGTTTGCAGAGCATAACAATACCGAATAGTGTAACAAGCATTGGCTTTTATGCATTTGAAGGCTGTTCAAGTTTAAAGAGTGTAATAATACCGGACAGCGTAAAAAGCATTGGTAATAATGCATTTGGTTTTCATACACTTTCGGGCCATAAAAAGCTTACTGATATATATTTTAAAAACAGAAAGATTTCTGATGCTTATAATGTTGGAAATGGAAATTTTGATAAAAAATCGTTGTTGCAAGGCTATTTAGAAAATGAAGCTTATCTTGTTGAATCTAAAGAAGTAAACGATAGTTATGTCGAATATGTTAGAGGTCAAAGAAAAAGGCTTTATAAATTTGCTGCAGAATATAAAAATTTGTTGAGGTTTATGATTGATAATGAAATCATTCCTGTAGAAGACTGTGATGCTGTTTTAGATGTTGTGAAAAATAATGCCGAATTAACAGCAATGTTACTCGATTATAAAAATGCAAATTTTACTTTTGACGATGAAATAAAAGCAATGAACAAGCTACTCAACAAAACGCATAATCCTTTATCTGTTTCAGAAATGAAAAAAATTTGGTCGTTTAAGAAATTGGATGACGGTACTTTAATGATAACAAATTACAAGGGTAGTGATTTGGATGTCGTTATTCCTGAAACTATCGGAAAAAGCAAAGTTGCTGTAATTGGTAGCTCTGCATTTAATCCTTTTGGTAACAGAGTAAATAATCAAGATGTTAGGCTTAATATTAAATCTATAGTAATACCAGATAGTGTAACAATTATCGGTTATTACGCATTTGGAAATTGTTCAAGTTTGCAGAGCATAACAATACCGGATAGCGTAACAAGTATTGCGAATTTTGCATTTTATGGTTGTTCAAGTTTAACAATTCATGCTAAGACAGGCTCTTATGCTGAACAATTTGC
The DNA here is from genome assembly GCA_963597385.1 of bacterium. Taxonomy (GTDB): domain Bacteria; phylum Bacillota; class Clostridia; order Oscillospirales; family Acutalibacteraceae; genus Eubacterium_R. The sequence continues at coordinate 5,892 of CAVBQD010000018.1, forward strand.
TAAAAGGAACCAAATCCCTTTTGAAGCAGAATAAGGAGAAATTATGAATATTAAGCAGGCAAAAGAACAAATACAAAATGCTATGACGGCATATTTTTCAAAAGATGAATTTGGCAATTATATAATGCCAATAGAAAAGCAACGACCTATTTTTTTGATGGGACCTCCCGGTGTCGGCAAAACAGCGATTATGGAGCAAGTTGCAAGTGAATTAGGTGTCGGCTTGATTTCATATTCTATGACTCATCACACTCGTCAAAGCGCCCTCGGCTTACCGTTCATTGTGCATAAAAATTATGGCGGAAAAGAATGTGATGTGTCCGAATACACTATGAGTGAGATTGTTGCGTCGGTTTATGACATGATGGAAGAAACCGGCGTTAGGGAAGGTATACTATTCCTTGACGAAATCAACTGCGTTTCTGAAACTTTGTCACCGATAATGCTACAGTTTTTACAATATAAAATTTTCGGCAAGCATAAAGTGCCGGACGGATGGTTGGTAGTTACCGCCGGCAATCCTCCGGAGTATAATAACTCTGTTCGCGAGTTTGACATTGTAACTTGGGACAGACTTAAAAGAGTTGATGTTGAGCCTGATTTTGATGTGTGGAAAGAATATGCTCATAAGGTTGCTATGCATCCGTCTATACTTACATATCTTGAAATTAAGAAGGGTAATTTCTACAAAGTCGAGTCAACTATTGACGGAAAGAGTTTTGTTACTGCTCGTGGTTGGGATGACCTCAGCCAAATGATAAAACTTTGCGAAAAGAATAATATCAAGGTTGACGAAAACTTAATTTGTCAATATCTTCAAAATAAGAATATATCAAAGGATTTCGCAGTTTACTATGATTTGTTTAATAAGTACCGTTCAGATTATCAGGTTGATACAATTCTTGACGGTAAAGCAAATCAGGAAATTAAAAATAGGGCAATTAATGCGAAGTTTGACGAGCGTTTGTCTTTACTTGGTTTGATTCTTGATGCGATTTCCGGTGAACTTCGTGATGTTATATCCTTTGAAAAAATCATAAATGATTATATGCAGGCACTCAAAAATTACAAACTCCAAAGCAGCAAGGCAAATATAACTCCGGCAGAAGCTATGGAGCAGGCTGTTATAGCATATAAAACAGAGCTTGCTAAAGGTAAAAAGTCCGGCACTATGAATGTTGACAAGCAAAGACAAAAACAAAAGCTTATTGAAATGCTCCACGAATTAACTATAGAAATTCAAGACGAAACAGATGCTGATTCAGCCTTTAAAAAGATTAAGAAAAGCTTTGATACAACTGTCAGAGACTTTAAAAAGAAGGCAGATGTGGCGGGCAAGAAACTTTCAAATGTGTTCGTTTTTTGTGAAGAAGTGTTTGGAGATGGGCAGGAAATGCTCGTTTTTGTAACAGAACTTACAATTAACTACCATACAGCTAAATTTATTAATAAATTTGGCTGTAAAGAATACTTCAACCATAATAAAGACTTGCTTTTCTATGACCGACAAAAGGAAATTATAGATGAACTGGAGAGTCTAAATTTGGATTAGTAACGATGTATAATAGCTTGCTACCTGCACAATTTGTGTGTATTGGATGATGCATTAACAATTAAACTGTCAATGCGAACGCAGAATGTTTGATAATAATTTTGCTGTCGCTAATTCAAACGAAGTCGTTTCACAAAAGTGAAGCGGCTTCGTTTTTGTGTTGGAGTTTTCGGTAATTACGGATAAAAATTTACAGTTTTTTTACTTTAATCGCAATTTTTTATTTTTATATCATCTACTTGACGGAGAGGGCTTTGTGTTTTGAGTGATTTTTATGAAAATTGACAAAAAGAAAGTATTTTCATTGACATATAGACATATAAGAGTATAATAAATGTGTAATTAATAAGAAATATAGTATTATTCAGTTAGGAGAGTTGGAATTTATGAAAAAATCAGTAAGTTTGATACTTAGTTTGCTTTTTGCAATCAGCTCGTTTGTATTACCGATATCGGCAAGTGCGGATGATGTCGATACCCTTAAACAGTATACCGATTCGTATGTAACATACGGCGACTCAAGTTGTACTATAACTATGAATGCGTATGTCGAAAATACGGTTAAATTCGATACGCAGTCGATTATTCCGTCTTGTGATGTGGTACTTCTTTTTGACCAGTCAAAAAATATGAATAGTGACCGTACAGATGTTATTGAGGCTGCAAACAATTTGGTTCAGAATTTGCCTGAGGCAACCGACGGAAAGGGCGGCCACAAAATTTCAATTTTGGGATACGGCCGTTTGAATAACCCGGCTATCGATGACAGTTTTGATACATCAACATATGCCGGTACAATAAGAAAAGGCGTATGTCACAATACCGGTATTTATTCTTATGATGAAGAAACAGGTGCGGTAAGCTTCCACAGCGGTGCTTCAAGTTTGTATGGAACTTCCCAAACGCGTTTCAAAAGTGAACCGGGCGTAGCCGACACCGACTATTTTACTTTCTCAAATGACGGTACCGCTGATACGGTTGATTCGGATGGCAACATTACAACTGCGGGTAATATGCCGACGCTTACCTGGGGCAGTACCGATGTAGCTAACCCGGGATACAGCGATTGCTTTATGAGTCAGGAAGCTGCCGAAAATGTTTTGACCGAAGCAAATATGAATATGTTTAACGCAGGCGGTTCAAGAATGGACGCCGGCATAGTATTGCTTAATCAGGTTCTCACAATGAGAAACAGTGCAACCACAACATATACCGATGAATCCGGTACTGAGCAAACTCAAAATTGCAGTGACAGACCGCTTTTTGTACTTTTGATTTCAGGTACATCTCCTACACAGCACGGTTCTTCGGGCAACACCTATACAAGTAGATCCGGTTCGGTGCTTAAAGGTGCTCAACTTGTTAAAGAAACAGGTGCACTTTTCTATGCGTTGGGTGACTTCGAGGGCACTCTTGCTTCCGATAATATTTGGGAAAACGGTACAGCGTATAATTCATTGATGCAACAAATGGCGGCTTCACAGTCATACTATGTTTCAATAGCAAACACAACTGCGGTTGAGCGTTCGCAAAGACTGCAACAGCTTGTTAATTTGATTAATTCGGGTGTAACCAACTCCGCAAATCAGGTAATAACCAGCACGGTTACAACGACGGTCAGCCAAAATCTTGACTATGACATAACCGCTCTTGAAAAACTTTATGAGTTTGATTACGACAATGCCGCATTTTATACTCAGGCATTTAAGGGCTACGAGGCTTCAACCGCGGCTTTCTATGATTTGAAACAAAATACAAAAACCGTATCCGTAACAAAAAGCACCGACGACAACGGCGTAACAACAATTGAGTATAAAGTATCTTCTATTGTAACGGTACCGAGTGAAGATTATTATGCAAACACTTTGTATCCATACGGTGAAAGAGTTACGGTTCAAATTACGGGTACACGCAAAACCGATAACAGTGTGGTTGTAATTACTACGCTTAACGACAAAACTTACGATCTCGGCACAATTACCGTTTCTGCAAGCAAGGACGGCAGTGACCCGATTACTTTGAGTGAGGAAGGAACCGGTATCTTTAAGTCCGAAACTACCTTGGCTTCGGGAACCTATTACATCTTTAAGGACGGCAAAATAGTAAACGACGCCGACGGCAATCCTATTACCGTTACTTCCGGCGATGTTAAGGCTGTAAAGTATTACACGGTTGACTTTTACAACAAAGACGGAAGTGTATACAATAACGAAGCGTATGACTACGACGAAAGTCACGGTAATTATGTAATAACCGGTACGGTTGTTGCAAATCCTGAAAGCAGTACAACCTGGTACAATTCAAAGTATTATCACAACACAGCTACAAAGAACGACTTTAGCACGGCGATTACCACGAAAACAGAGCTGTATGCCGATGTCAGCTTTACATTTAACTACTATCATACATTTAAATATGCACAGCCGTTTACAATCGGTGAATACGCAACATTGATTTATAACGGAACTGCTGTTGACCCGGCGAATATGGACGGCTTTACAATCTACAAAATGAATTACACATCGTCGTCCACACCTACCGTAGACGATGTTAAAAACAGTGCGTTGACAACAAAGTATAACGAAAAGTCGGAAGACATTCTCAACAACAATGCCGGCGGTAAGAAAAGAGTCGGCGTATCGTACACTCTTGATAATATAAGCTCAATGAAGTCAAAAATTTGGTTTGTATTTGAATTTAAGTACGACGGCGTAACTTATACCACATCGGTAAAAGACAGAAACTTTTACGATATGATTAAGAATTATCTTGTAAAAACAGATATGTCAACAACTTACAATGCAAATCAGCAAGCACTTATTAACAGTATGATTAGTTTGAGCGACGCTTATGACAATGCAGGCATAACCTACAGCGGAGATTATCTAAAAGCTGTTGAAGCTGCAAACAGCAAGTCAGCAATTGCCGATGCAACCGCAACAACGGGAACATATACACTCACGCCGACACTTTCAAACAGAAACTGTGACCCGTGGGGTGTTAAAGGTACTTGCTCAATTGCAGACAGCAGCGGAAACGATGTTGCTTACAGCACATTCAGCGATTACGGAATGGTAGTTTGCAAGGGCACAAGCACAAGCGTTGACGAACTTATCAAAAATGAAGACGCAGTGGTTTATTCAAGTGCCGACGGCAACATTTATCAAGACAGCACAGATGCAAACGATTTTTGTGCATATTATGTGGGATATCTTACCACGCTGGAATTGTCAAACGATGTTTCGTATGTATTTTATGTTAAAGACGCTGACGGCAAGTATTATTTCAGCGATATAAAAACAACTTCATTTTCGACTTTGGCAGACAGCGATTCTTCTTTGAATTCCGATTTGAAAACGGCAATCAGTACATATGCTCAAGAAGTAGATAATTATGAGAAAATTAAAAACCAAGCATAAGATGATGAAGAAAAGCTTTGTAATTGCTATTGCCGTAATTGTTTGCTTGATTGCTTTGGTCTTTTGCTGTTGCGATAAAAATACATCAAACGGTCAAAGCACAACTGTTGCGGGCGATACAACACAATCATCGAATGCCGATGAGGTAACTTTAGGCAGTGAAGAATATGAAGATGAAAACGGTAGTGAGCTTCAAGTGAGCACAACCGAAAAAACTGACGCAAAGACAAAAGCAAACCATTCTGCAAGTTCTTTTGATAAAACTTCTTCAAAATCAACAACTTCCAAGGCAACGGCTTCAACCAAAGCCAATGATACAAGCGGTACTGCAAAAAGCACCACGAAATCAACTACGACGGGCACTGCGGCAGACTCGTCAAATTCAGGCAGAGTTACAACAACAGCAAATTATGCTCCGACACGAAAAGAAGGCAAAAACGAATGGAATTAGGGAGGACACGGCAATGAAGAAAAAATATATAAATGCTGAAATTGAAGTGATTGTTTTTAAAAAATCAAGCGGTGTAATTACTACTTCTTTCGGATACGAAGAAACCGAAGATTACATCGAAGAGGAAAAAAACACATATTGATGATTGCATATAAAAGAGGGTTGCCTTACGGTTTTTGTAAGACAACCCATTAATTTTGCATATGAACTTTTACCACTTCAAATTGTGAAGTTGACCCTTTTGCACGAGTTCGGGATAATCCCACCGGAGGAGTGCATATAATAATATCGTCGTAATGCAAAACGCTGAAACTCATCGTTTGAGATTTCAGCGTTTTTGTTTGTCATTTTTTATGTAATTTTTACATCCTGCTTAAAATTTCTGCTTTTTTTGCATTGTACTCTTCTTGGGTGATTAGTTCTTCATCTAACATTTTTTTGAGAGATTTTAAAGTGTTTAATGAATCTTCGCTTGACTGATTTGAAACAGGAACCGAATTTTCTTGATTGACCGTATCTGTCGTTGATACAGACATTTGTTGAGTGAGAGAATCAAATATATTTGCCGCACCTACTCCCAGTCCTATTCCTGCTCCTGCAGCAGCGACACCGCTGGAAGCGGGATTGTTTGCTAAATCTTTGAAAGAGCCGAAAACCTGAACCTTTTCCCAATCATTGCCCAAAATATCAAGTCCGGATTTGTCTCCTTGGTAATCTCGTTTTCTTGCTATGAGATTAATTTGTGAAGCGTCGATAGCGTCGTATTTAGTTGTATCAACATCAAGGCCTGCAAGTGAAAATTTGACGCATTTTAATCCGTAATCAGAAACGATTTTATTAATCGACGGCATAATTTTTTCGGACAGTTCGTCCATATAAGAATCAATTCCAATAAGCTCTTGCTCTAATGAATTTAGGAATTTTGACACTGCCGTTTTTATTTTCCCTTGAAATTCACTTGCGAAAAACTTATCGAGTTCTTCCTGTAATTGAAACGAAATATTGTTACCAATCAATGTTTCTAAAAATGTTACGGGATTTTCAATTCTTACTTTGTACGCACCTCTTACCCGTGCGTCGGTTCGTACTCCCCAAACTTTATCTCTGACTTGTATAGGTGTTTCTGTTCCCCAACGAATTTCCTTACTGTCGGCTTTGCGAACAAAGTAGACAACACAATTAAATGTACTTATTCCTCCCGAAAAAGCGTTTATTAATCTGCTGATGAACGGATAGTTTTTGGTTGATAACTTATAAGTACCGTTTCTAAAAACTTGTTCAACTTTGCCGTCTTTAATAAAAACAGCCTCTTCACCTGGCATAACGATTAATGTTGAATTAGTGTTGAAATCTTCTTCAGGTTGACGCCAAATAAGCAATTCGCCCGGTCCGCTGTTCTTAATGACATCGGTCCAGTGTTTTTTGTTTCCTGTATAGGCAGTTTCGTTTGGATTTTTATTAAAAAGCGACATATGTTTACCTCTTTTCATCTTTCTTAAAGGCTTTTTAAAACTTTAAATTGTCTGATTATTGTGTTTACGGATAGTCTACCCCGTAAATATTTCCTCTGCACTTCTTGAACAGTCGTTTGTAAGCTTTGACTAATCCGATGATTAATCCGTATTTTTTTATTGCCAGTATAGCATATTCGGAACAGGTTGGTTTAAACAAACATCTCCGCCTTATTTCTTCAGGAGCATAGTGCTGATAAAGTTCTATGCATAATATAACAGCTTTTTTCAAACAAAGCAGTCCCGTTAAAATGTAAATTAACATTATAAACAATATATTAAAAAGAACCGGGTGTTGCATTTTAAAAACAGTTATTTTTTCTGGAAATGATTTAAAAATACCAAGCCAATTAAACAGATAGAGTAAGAATACTCCTAATGCAAAAGATAACAATAAATATGCCGTTACTTTTTTTATAGCTGTTTTGGCATTTGTGCGAGGCCTGTTTAAAGGTCTTTCAAGCACATATTTTTCTGCAATTATCTGTTCTTCTTGGCTTGGTATTTTCATAGTATCGCCCTTTGCGTTTTGGCTAATAGGCCGCTACATAAATGTTAATGAATAAATTAACTTTTCTTTTCTCTGAGTTTGGCTTTCATACCTTGAATTGCTTGCTCGGTATAATCAGACTGTTCCATAGAGCAGTAGAATTTGTCTCCGGGAACTACTATTGCAAATCTGTTGGAATCAACATTTTTGCGTGTATACACAGCCTCACCTTTACAATTGATTTTATCAAGTACCTCTTTTTCTATTGTATCGGAAGAAGTTGAAAAGTTTGTAATATCCTTATAGAAATATTCTTCGGTGGATTCTTTTTTGCCGTCTTCGTCCATATTGAATGTATATTGATATACATAAATCTGGGCATCGGAAAAGAAAATCCAAGATATCTGATATGCAGAGCTTCTCCATTTACGATCTTTGCCCCATTTTGCATAGGTCTTGTTTTGGCTGAAATGGTAGCCTTCAAAATGAACAGGTTCAATTTCGTTTACTTGAGATTCGTCAATTCCGATTTTATCAAGTGCCTTTTGCTTAAAGTCAATACTTCTTACTTTTGCCATCACTGCATTATCATATTCTTCATCCAACATAGACTTTTGCAGACATCCTCCGCCACCTAAAAAGTATCTGATTACCTTTTTTTGTTCTGCTGTTCTGCCTTTGCATAAGCGTTTGATATCTTGTTCTGTATAAGCCATCACATTACCTCCGATTTTTTATATATGTTTATAACGGCATTATTCAAATATATTGGGTTTTTCAACTCCTAAAATGTTAAACAGTTGTTCAACATCGTATGATGAATAACCCTGTTGTTCAGCAGAATTTAACGCTTCGCTGTATGTTGGCGAAGTTTTAAAATATTTTCTGCTGAAATAATCGTATTTAATATAAGCGAGAAAACAGTAATAGATGCCGCGTGGTTCAATCATTATTGCGGCATTTATGTACTCTTCGATTTTGTCTATTGTAGGTCTGTTTTGTAAAAATGCCTTTTTCCCTTTTAGCAGACAAATTGCGGCATAAAAAAATATCTCTGAGTTTTCAAAGTCGGTTTCCATTGCTTTTTCAAAAGCAGGCAGTGCTTTGTCATATAATTTTAGTTTTAAATAACACATTGCTATGGAGTTGTTTAAATCTGCATTATCCGGATTTTCAGATAACGCTTTGCTGTATGCACTCGCAAATTTATTGACTTCCGGTATAGGCATTGAATATACACTGTTGAATGTAGAAATGATAATCGGCTTATGACACCATTCACATTCCTTTTGCTCGGTTGAAACCCGTGCACCACAACCAGGACAGTTTATTTCAATAACAGTATGCGGCATTGTTGTCTCCTTTTGAACTGTATTTCAAATTCGCTGAAATGAAAAAATAATCATATATTCTATATTGTGTTTAATAACTGATAATACAGCGGTCTTAAAATTCTAATATGGAATTTTAATATCATTATAATTCCGTAACGGAATTTTGTCAATATGTTTTCAAAATATAATTCACAATATGGGGTGGTTTGATGAAAACACGAAAAAAGGATTACGGAAATTGTAATATTGTCGGAAAAAATATTGAACGGATAAGAAAAAGCAAAGGCATTTCGCAAAAAGATTTCATTTCTAAAATGCAAGTTATGGGTTTGGATATAAATCCTACAAGCTATTCAAAGTTGGAAGGACAGTTAAGATTGGCTACAGACAGAGAAGTGTACTATGCTTCAAAAATTCTCGGAGTTACAATGGAAGATTTGTTTGATAAATAAAATAACAGCGGAGAGGTATAGAAATTTTATACCGCTCCGCTGTTTGCGTATTAACTTGTTTTACCACTTCAAATTGTGAAGTTGACCTTTTTGCACGAGTTCGGGATAATCCCATTGGCGGAGAACTTCGTATGTGCCGATTGCTACAGCGTTGGAGAGGTTCAGGCTTCTGATAATGCCCCTCATCGGCATACGCACGCAAAAATCGTGGTTGGCTTTAAGCAATTCCTCGGGCAACCCTTTTGTTTCCTTGCCGAAAACAAGGTAGCAATGATTCGGATATTCAACATCCGAGTGTGCCTGCTCGGACTTGGTGGAGAAATAATAAAATGTTCCGCCTTTGTTTTTTTCAAAAAATTCTTCCGTGCTGTCGTAAAATGTGATGTCGAGCTTGTCCCAATAGTCAAGTCCGGCTCTTTTTACCTGTTTATCGGTGATGTGAAAGCCCATAGGTCCGACAAGGTGAAGTCTTGCACCCGTAGCGGCACAGGTTCTTGCAATGTTGCCTGTGTTTTGCGGAATTTCCGGCTCTATGAGTACGATGTTAAGCGAGTGTTCCATTAATATAAACCTCTTTTATGTTGAAATTTTCGTCGGTCACAATAAAGTCGGCACACTTACCGACTGCGATTGAACCGATGTTTTTATCCTCTTTTATGACTCTTGCCGGATTGATTGTGCAGGACTTGAGTGCAGTCTTAAAATCAATGCCAAAGTTCAAAAGATTTTTGAATTCGTCAAAAACATTTGTTATTGAAGCGGCAATTGTGCCGTCGGCAAGTTTTGCGACCTTGTAGCCCTCTTTAACATATGTCATCTGACCGCCAAGCTCGTATTCGCCTATTCCGAGACCGGCACCACGCATTGAGTCGCTGATAACGCAGGCTCTGTTTTCGCCCAAAATCTTGAATGTGTTTCTCAAAACGGCAGGGCAGATGTGTTCGCCGTCGCAAATAAGTTCGGCTGTGATGTTGCTGTCAAGCACCGTGCCGACAATTCCGGCTTCACGGTGCGTCATTGCCGTCATTGCATTGTAAAGATGAGTTGCGTGCGTAACGCCGTACTCTATGGCTTTTTTAGCCTCGCTTGAATTTGCACAGCTGTGACCGATAGAAATCGTCAAATTTTGCTTTTCTTTTGTGATAAAATCCTGCGTGTCACTTGCTTCCGGAGCAACGGTGATTAACTTGATTTTGTCGTTGATTGAGAGCAACTCGTCAATTTCTTTAATACTTGCCGGACGGATAAATTCTCTGTTTTGTGCACCTGCTTTAGGCTCGGCAATGTACGGACCTTCAAGATTTATACCCACAAGTTTCGACTTCGGTGCCGTGTAGTCTTTTGCGGCAGTAACAATTTCTTTGAGCTTTTCGTGCGACAAAGTCATTGTCGTTCCGCAAAACGATGTAACGCCGTGCTTTGCAAGATATGCACTGATTTTGTCGATGCTGTCCGGCTTGCCGTCGGAAAAGTCGGCACCCGCTCCGCCGTGGATGTGAATGTCGATAAATCCCGGGAGAACGATTGAGCCTGTCATATCTTTTGTTTCTTCATTTTCGGTATCAAAAATTCCGATTTCGGCAATCTTGCCGTTTTCGATTTTAATGTCGCCGAATTCTTTTTCAAATTCTTCGTTAAAAAATGTGCAGTTTTTAAGTATCATATTCTGCCTCCTTGATTATGCGATAGGATAATTCCTGCAACTGCTCGAAACGCTCGTATCTGCTGATTTCGGCACGGAGTTTTGCACCGCCTCGCATACCTTTTGTGTAATATGCGGCGTGGTGTCGGGCTTCCCGCATTGCGGTGTATTCGCCTTTGTAGTCAATTATTTTTTGAATATGCTTGAGCATAACATTCATTTTTTCAATTGTTGACGGCTCCGGCAAAACTCTGCATTCCGAAAGATAAGCGTTGATTTTTGCAAATATCCACGGATTGCCGAGTGCACCTCTGCCAATCATCAAAGCGTCCGCGTTTGTCTTTTCAAGCATAATCGCCGCCGACTGCTCGTCGGTTACATCTCCGTTTGCGATAACAGGAATATCAAGTGCCTTTTTGACATCGGAAATGATTTGATAATCAACCGTACCGCTGTACATTTGCTGTCTTGTTCTGCCGTGAACGGCAACTGCACTTGCTCCGGCTTTTTGTGCAAGAAGAGCCATTTCAACTGCGTTGATGTTTTCGTCGTCCCAACCTTTGCGGATTTTCACCGTCACCGGAATATTAACCGCTTCAACAACGGCTTTTGTGATTTCGTAAGCAAGCTCGGGATTTTTCATAAGGCTTGCACCACCGCCGTTCATAGCGACTTTCGGTGCCGGACAACCCATATTTATGTCTAAAACATTCGGAGCGTATTCAAGGCATTTAACAGCCGCCTGAGCCATTATTTCGGGATCGTCGCCGAATATTTGTGCACCGCACGGGCGTTCCGAGCCTATTGTAAGCAGTTCGCCACTTTTTTTGTCGCCCATTGTCAATCCTTTTGACGAAACCATTTCCGTTACGGTGTATGCCGCACCGAATTGTGTGCAAAGTTCACGGAATGCTCGGTCGGCTATTCCTGCCATGGGTGCCAAAAAAGCAATATTTGTAAATTGTAAATCGCCGATTTTCATAATTTTTCCAATCCGAATTAATGCTTTAATTCACACTAATTACCTTGTTTATTACGCTCATAATATATCATATTAATAATGTAAAATCAAATAAAATCAAAATTTAGATGATGATTTTGCAAATATTTGGTAACTTTTTACAATTCGTCGTAAATCTTACAAAAGGCATTGACATCTTTGTAATAATGTGTTACTCTTTTGTTACTTGTTTGACTACAAAATATAGCTAATTGTGCAGTGATAAATAACTGTACACAATATATTGTATAATGACGGCTGAAAAGCAATATATTTAGAATTTGTATAAATTACAATTTTGTAAAAATGAGTGATTTTTTGTTCACTTTGCTTTGTTAATTTGTTATAATTCAATATGTATGAATTTATGCATATTGAATATAAGCAGGCATATAATTTTTACATTTAATTTGATTTCTACTTTTTTACATATAAGATTACCTTGCGAACGGGAGGGAAAAGCGTGGATAATTTTGTTATTAACGGCGGACACGAATTGTTCGGAGAAGTTAATATCAGCGGTGCAAAAAATGCGGCTGTAGCTATTATCCCGGCGGCACTTTTGGCAGAGGACACTGTCAGAATTGAGAATATTCCTAAAATCAGCGATGTTCAGTTGATTATTGAAATTCTCAGCAGAATGGGTGCAGAGATTAAAGTTGTAAACAAAAACACTTTGGATATTGACACAACAAATATTACTTACCAAAGCATTCCTTATGAGCTTACTTCACATTTCAGAGCGAGCTATTATTTGATTGGTGCAATGCTTGGCAGATTTAACAAAGCCGATGTTGCACTTCCGGGCGGATGCGATTTCGGTGTAAGACCTATTGACCAGCATGTTAAAGGATTTAAGATGCTCGGTGCACAGGTTGAAATTATTGACGGCGTGGTTTGTGCAAAGGCGGACAAGCTTGTAGGCACACCGGTTTATATGGATGTTGTTTCCGTAGGTGCAACAATTAACATTATGCTTGCGGCAGTTAAGGCAAGAGGTCTTACGGTTATTGAAAATGCGGCAAAGGAACCGCATATCGTTGACCTTGCAAACTTCCTTAACTCAATGGGTGCAGATGTAAGAGGTGCGGGTACCGATGTTATTAAAATCCGCGGCGTTGAAAAAATGCACGGTTGCACATATTCAATCATTCCGGACCAAATCGAAGCCGGCACATATATGGTTGCGGCGGCGGCTTGCGGCGGCGATGTTCTTGTTAAAAATGTAATTCCGAAGCACCTTGAATCAATTACTGCCAAGCTTGAAGAAGCCGGTGCAGAAGTTATTGAATATGACGATGCTGTCCGTGTAACAAGATTTAAGGAACTTACAAAATGTAATGTAAAAACTATGCCTCACCCGGGCTTCCCGACCGATATGCAACCGCAAATGGCAGTTTTATTGTCAATTGCCAACGGAACAAGCATTCTGTCCGAAAGCGTGTGGGACAACCGTTTTCAGTATGTTCAGCAACTTCTTCGTATGGGAGCCGATATTCAGGTTGACGGCAAAGTTGCGGTCATCGTAGGAGTTCACCAACTTGACGGCACAACCGTAAGAGCTACCGACCTTCGTGCAGGTGCGGCTATGATTATTGCCGGTTTGGTTGCCGAAGGCACCACAACCGTGGAAGATACGATTTATGTTGAACGCGGTTATGAGGATGTTGTGGAAAAATTCACCGCCCTCGGTGCAGATATCAAGCGTGTTGCAGTCAGAGAAGAAAACACAGTCTCCTCAGCAGGTTAAAGTTAAATAAATTCAAAGTTTGGCAACAAATCGATTTCGCAGTCGGTTTGTTGTTTTGTTTTTGAGAATATGTAACTATGCAACGAGCATATAAAAAACAACGCTTCCAAGCAGGAAGCGTTGCATGAAAATTTTGCGTTGATTATCTCTTTGAGAACTGTAGGAGCGTGAAGAAAACAGTCCGGTGGACTGTTTTTAGCTCTGCCGGAGCAACTGTGTTGCGAGGAACCACAGGAGCAAAGAGCGTTATACATTTTATATAAAACAACAACGCCTCCAAATCGGAAGCGTTGTGTGATAATTTTGAATTGATTATCTCTTTGAGAACTGTAGGAGCGTGAAGAAAACAGTCCGGTGGACTGT
>CAVBQD010000019.1:0-18692 GCA_963597385.1 bacterium
GGTAGGCATTATAGGTGCCGGCAGAATCGGACAGGTTCATGCAAAATCAATTACTTATCACATTCCGCAGGCAGAGATAGTTGCCATTTCAGACATTTATGTTGACGGTGCAAAAAAGGTTGCCGCAGATTTGGGCATTCCAAACGCATACGAAGATTATCACGAAATTTTAAACAATCCCGAGATTGAAGCAGTTCTTATTTGCTCATCAACGGATACGCATGCAGATATTGCTGTTGAAGCCGCAGAGGCGGGCAAGCATATTTTCTGTGAAAAACCTGTTGATTTGACGGTTGCAAAAATTAAAAAAGTTATCGCCGCCGTTGAAAAGGCGGGAGTAAAACTCCAAATCGGATTTAACAGAAGATATGACCATAATTTTGCCGAAATCAAATGCCTTGCAAACGAGGGTAAACTCGGCAATCTTCAAACAATCAAAATTACTTCCCGTGACCCGGAGCCTCCGGCTATCGAATATGTTAAGGTTTCGGGCGGTATCTTCCTTGATATGACCGTTCACGATTTTGATATGGCTCGCTTTATCGGCGGTGAAGTAGAAGAAGTTTACGCAAACGCCACCGTTATGGTTGACCCGGCAATCGGTGAAGCGGGAGATGTTGATACTGCACTTGTCGCACTCAAATTCAAGAGCGGTGCAATAGGTGTTATCGATAACTGTCGCAAGGCTTGTTACGGCTACGACCAAAGGCTTGAAGTTTTCGGCTCGGGCGGTCAGGCTTCCGCAGCAAACGATACGCCTACAAATGTTTCTTATATCAATGATGACGGCAACCGTACCGACAAACCGCTGTATTTCTTCCTTGAAAGATATATGCAGTCGTTTACGGACGAGATGACGGAGTTTATCAATGCCGTTCAAAACGATATTCCTACTAAAACCACCGTCAATGACGGCTTGGAGGCACTTCGCCTCGGTTTGGCGGCTAAGCTTTCCGTTGCCGAGCACCGTCCTGTTAAACTTTCGGAAATTGAATGTTGATGGGGTGACGGTATGAAACGAGAAAGACTTACAATGGCACAGGCTCTTGTTAAGTTCCTTGATAATCAGTACATAGAAGTGGACGGAGTTGAGTCGAAATTCGTCAGCGGAATTTTCGGCATTTTCGGTCACGGCTGTGTGGTTGGCGTTGGTCAGGCACTTGAACAGGGCGGTCATAATTTAAAATTTTATCAGGGCAAAAACGAGCAAAATATGGCTCTTGCCGCTGTTGCATACGCAAAACAAATGGACAGAAAAGCAATCATTCCGTGCGTTTCGTCAATCGGCCCCGGTGCTACGAATATGGTAACAGCCTGCGGTTGTGCAACGGCGAACAGAATTCCGCTTTTGGTTCTTCCGGGCGATACTTTTGCGTGCCGTCAGCCCGACCCTGTTTTGCAGCAGGCAGAATTTTTTGACAATTACGGCAGAACGGTAACGGACGCATTTAAGGGCGTTTGCCATTATTTTGACAGAATTATCCGACCGGAACAGCTTATGACGGCTTGCTTAAACGCTATGAGAGTACTCACTGACCCTGCCGACACAGGTGCGGTTTGCCTTGCAATGCCACAGGATGTTGAGGGTGAGGCTTACGATTATCCGGAACACTTTCTTCAAAAACGGGTTTGGCATATTGACAGACGACCGATAAGCACATCTCAACTTGAGCGGGCAACGCAGATGATTAAGTCGGCTAAAAAGCCTATTATTGTTTGCGGCGGCGGTGTAAGATATTCGGGTGCCGAAAAAGAACTTCAGGCACTTGCCGAAAAATATAATATTCCTGTTTCCGAAACGCAGGCAGGCAAGGGGCTTATTGCGTGGAATCATCCGCTTAATCTCGGCGGTATCGGCGTTACAGGCGGTAAAGCCGCAAATGTTATCGGCAGAGATGCGGACCTTGTTATCGGCGTAGGTACAAGATTTACCGATTTTACCACATCTTCAAAATGGCTGTTTAACGAGGACAGAAAGGTTCTCGGCATTAATATTTGCCCGTTTGACGCATATAAAATGGATGCCGAAGCAATAGTTGCGGACGCAAAGGAAACTTTGACGGCACTTATCAAGTCGCTCGACGGTTACAAAACCGCTTACAACACGGAAATTGCCGACGCTAAAAAAGAGTGGGACGCTATTGTTGACGAATACTATTCAACCGAACTCGATGGCGGACTTAATCAAACGCTTGCACTCGGCATAATCAATAAATTTATGAGCGAGAGCGATATTGCACTCGGCTCGGCAGGTTCGCTTCCGGGCGATATGCAACGACTTTTCAGACCGAACGGCACGAGAACTTATCATATGGAATACGGTTTTTCCAATATGGGCTACGAGGTTAACGGTGCACTCGGTGCAAAACTTGCAAAACCCGAAGCAGAGGTTTACACTTTCTGCGGTGACGGTTCGTTCCTTATGGGACACAGCGAACTTTACACCGCAATTCAAGAGGGCTTAAAGATTAATGTTTGTCTTTTTGACAATCTCGGTTGGGGCTGTATTGAAAACTTGCAGAACAATCAGGGAACGGACACTTTCGGTACCGTGTTCCGTGCAAGAAATCCGAAAACGGGTATGCTCGACGGTGGCGAGATTGATGTTGATTTTGCCAAAATTGCCGAGGGCTACGGTGCAAAGGCTTACACGATTCGCACATCGGACGAACTCAAAGCGGCACTTGAGGACGCTAAAAATCAAGACAAAGCCGTTTTGTTTGACATAAAGGTACTTCCGCAAACTATGACGCCGGGATTTGAATCTTGGTGGAGAGTAGGCGTTGCCGAGGTGTCAAAGAGTAAGAGAGTTGCCGACGCGTACAGTGATATGCAAAAGCATATTGCCCAAACCTTTGATTATTAATAAGGAGAACTTCAGATGCTTAATCCTAACAGAGTAAAATTGGCCATTGCACCTATCGGTTGGACGAATGACGATATGCCCGACTTGGGTGCGGAAAACACCTTTGAACAATGCGTTTCGGAAATGGCACTTGCAGGCTTCAAGGGTAGCGAAATAGGCAACAAATATCCGTCAGATCCGGACATATTAAAACATTATCTTGATTTGAGAGGACTTCAAATTTGCAATGCGTGGTTCTCGTCTTATCTCACATCAAAACCTTATGAGGAGAACATCGAGGCTTTCAAGGCTCATTGCGACAAACTTTACAAGTTGGGTGCAAAGGTTATCGGTGCTTCGGAGCAGGGCAATTCAATTCAAGGCGATTTGACAAAATCCATTCTTGACGAAAAGCCGTATTATACCGATGAACAATGGGCAACCGTTGCCAAGGGTTTTAATGAAATGGGTGCATATGCCAAAAGTAAGGGTATGTATTTTACCGTTCATCATCATATGGGCACGGGCGTTCAAACCGTTGAGGAAATCGACAAACTTATGGAACTTACCGACCCGGAACTTGTGTACTTGCTCTTTGACAGCGGACACCTTACCTTTGCCGGTATCGACCCCGTTCCGGTGCTCAAAAAATATGCCGACAGAATCAAGCATGTTCATCTTAAAGATGTAAGGCTTGATGTTTATAACAATGAGGTCGTGCCGAAGCATATGTCGTTTCTTGACGCGGTGAGAGCAGGCGTGTTCACCGTTCCGGGTGACGGCGATGTGGACTTTAAGCCGATTTTTGACATTCTTGCAAATGCGGATTATGAAGGTTGGGTTGTTGTTGAAGCAGAACAGGACCCGGCAAAAGCAAATCCGTTTGAATATGCCGTTAAGGCTCGCAAGTACATTGCGGAAAATACAGGACTGTAAACAATTCGGGAAGTGTTCTTTCCGAAATAATCCATAAAAGGAGGAAACAAATATGGATAATAATCAATATTATCAACCAAATCAAAATCCAAACCCAAACCAACCGCCGTATCAGCCGGCATATCAGCAGAATTATATGCCTTACGACCCGACAAGCGAGGTAATGAGCATCGGTTCTTATATCGGAATGCTTATTCTTTCCGCTATCCCTATTGTAAATATCATTTGCTGGATTGTTTGGCTTGTAAGTCCTAACACGAACAAAAACAAGAAAAACTTTATTTGGGCACAAATCATTATGATAGCAATTTCTTATATTGCTATATTCGTTATTGTTTTTGCAAGTGCAGCCACAGGTATAAGTGTGCTTGACTCGCTTGCGATGCTCGGAATTCTGTAAATAAAAAGCTGTAAGTCTTTCGGGGCTTACAGCTTTTAAAGTATATAGAATTAGGATTTAATTTTTATCTAAAATAGGATTTATTCCGGCTTTGTGCGTCAGTTTACTGTAATAAAAATGATTGAATATTGCGATGGTTCTGCCGACTCCGATAACGGCAAGAACCGTACCCAAGCCTATAACGCTCAAAAATGACTTAACCGGTGTTGCGGCTATTTTTGTGTACATCGAAAATGTTAACGCCGCGGAAATTGCAACCATAAATACATCAATGCAGTTTTTGCAAAAACCAACAGGCTTTTTAACTGTGTCCGACACTGCCTGCACGATACCGTCGCCGGGATTCGGAACCATTCTCATATCAAGCGACAGGGCACAACCTATTCCGGTAAAGGTAATAGCGATTATCAGTAAAAATATTCTAAACGGTAAACTGCCTTGCCATTGACCGCTGTATTCAACATCAAACTGAGGAATAAATTCAGAAAATACATTAATTACTCTTGTGAAAATGATACTTACGACTATTTGAAGAATGTCAAATACAAAAACTTTTTTTGGCTGTTTTCTTATTGCGTGTAAAATAATTTCAATCAAAATCAGCAAGCAATACAAAACAAATGTTGTGTTGCCGATCTTTATATCGAGAATCAGCGAAAAAGTGTAAGCAACCGATATAATAGGCGATACGCCGAGTCCGCATTTTGTGTTCAGCGTAATTCCGAATGCCAAAAACACAAAACCCAGCATATAGATTGCAAAACGATATGCCATCTTTTTCTTATCCATTTTTTATCATCCTTCCGTATTTCTAAATATTATATCACTAATGCAAAAATTATCAATATTTTTTGCTTGACAAACTGTTTAAGATATGTTATATTATTTGCACAACAAAGCAGAGCGAATGTTCTCCCCTTCAGCGTGAAGTAAAAAGGGCAATAATTTTTTTGATTATTGAGTACAGGCGTTTTGCGTTTGTACTTATTTATTTTTAAAGAGGTGTTTTTTATCAGCAAAGATGCTCCACAGCTTAACGGCGAAATCAGAGACAAGGAATTAAGAGTAATTTCTGACACCGGCGAACAATTGGGCATTATGAGTGCAAAAGAGGCACAGGCTCTTGCAGACGCAAAGGGCGTTGACCTTGTAAAAATTGCTCCTATGGCTAAGCCGCCTGTTGCAAAAATTATGGACTACTCAAAGTATCGCTATGAGCAAACTAAGCGTGAAAAGGAAAATCGCAAGAAGCAAAAGACTGTTGAAACAAAGGAAATCAGACTTTCGCTCAACATCGACATCGGCGACTTTAATACAAAGGTTAACCAGGCTCGCAAGTTCCTTGCAAAGGGCGACAAGCTCAAGGTGTCTATCCGCCTTCGCGGCAGAGAGATGGCTCACCCTGAACTCGGCGAAACCAATATGCAAAGATTTGCCGACCAACTTGCAGATGAAGCAAATATTGATAAAAAACCAAAACTTGAGGGACGCCAAATTCTTATGTTTATGTCCCCAAAAACAAAGTAATTAATTTTAACGGAGGAAATAACTATGCCAAAAATTAAGACACACAGCGGTGCTAAGAAGCGTTTTAAGACAACTAAGAGCGGCAAGGTAAAGAGAGCTCACGCTTATACCTCTCACATCCTTACTAAAAAGACAACAAAGCGTAAGAGAAATCTTCGCAAGACAGCAGTTGCCGATGTAACAAATCAGAAGCAATGCAAGAGACTTGTTCCTTATAAATAAGAAGAACGATTAAAACTTACGGAGGTAATTAACAATGGCTAGAATTAAAGGCGCTATGGCGACTCGCAAAAGAAGAAAGAAAGTATTAAAGGCAGCTAAGGGCTACTATGGATCAAAGCACGCTTTGTTCAAGACTGCTAAACAAGCAGTAATGAAGAGCGGTCAGTATGCATATATCGGCAGAAAGCAAAAGAAGAGAGATTTCAGAAGAATTTGGATTACCCGTATCTCAGCAGCAGCAAAGATGAACGGTATGAACTATTCAACATTTATGAACGGCCTCAAGAAGGCTGGCATCGACCTCAACAGAAAGATGCTCTCAGAAATCGCTATTGCAGACCCTGCAGGATTTGCAACACTCGTAGAAGCAGCTAAGGCAGCACTCTAATTTAATAATAAGAACTCAAGGCACCACCTTTTTGGGGGTGTCTTTTTTCTTTATCAAATCTTAACTATTTCTTTGTTGATTTTTAATCGCCGGTGTTGATATAATAAAATCGGTGATAGATATGAAGAAAAAGCTTGTTAAATTGCTTATTATCCTTGTCGCTATGGTGACAACGATTTTTTACATAGGTCCGCTTGTTACAACGGGCGAGCACAGCATAGGCGTGCTGTCGGGTTTGGGAGTTGCGGCTTTGCTTTTTCTGTATGTGCTGTTTTTTGACAAAATCAATAACGGCGTTAAGAATTTTAATTCTAAGAAATCGGGCAAAATCGTAACATCCTTTGTTTGCATAGTGCTTGCATTGGATATAGGCGTGGGAGGATTTGCGTTTGGCAATGTTGTTGCTCACAGCAAATCAAACGAGAAAAACACGGAATATGTTATAGTCCTCGGTTGTATGGTCAGAGGCGATGAGCCGGGCATCTTTTTGCGTGGCAGAATCAACAAGGCTTACGAATATCTTGCAAATCACCCTGAATCAAAGGCAATTTTGAGCGGCGGACAGGGTAACGGCGAAAATATATCCGAGGCACAGTGTATGTACAATGTGCTGAGCGAAAAGGGCATTGATGCGAGTAGGCTGATTATTGAGGATGAGTCAACATCCACAAAGGAAAACTTTGAAAATTCGGTGTCTTTACTTAAAGAAAGCGGAGTGAATATTGACGAAATTACCGTTGTTACAAATGATTTTCACGAATATCGTGCATATGAATTTGCAAAGCGAAACGGCGTGAGAGCGTATTCGTATTCCAGCAAAACTCCGTGGAACGGCTATATGCCTTTTGCCACCCGTGAGGCAATCGCTGTTGTGTATCAAATATATATGAATTAATATTCGGCTTTCCCAAAGAGGAAAGCCGCAGACTGTCGATAAAGTCCCTGAAACACGCAAAATAAATTCAACCGATTTGCCTCCACTTATTTATAAGGGTGCGGGTCTCCGTTGGAGACCTCTGCATTTTTAATGCAGAAGCACCGACCGAACCGGTAGGTGAGACGGTGGCAACACGCAGTGTTGACGGTGGGGTTAAAAAAACTACAAGTATCGAACTTGCAGCTTTTTTGGCGTTTTTCGTTTTTTGCTCACAAGCATATGTAAGGTTTCCAAAAAAATCACTTGATTTTTTTGGAAAGAGGAAAAACATATGAAATATAATTACAAAACTTTGTTTTGTTCTATACGGAATATGTTTTGACGAGGTACAGCAAAGTTCGCAAGAAAACGAAATTCAGAGCTTTTATCAACAGCCTACAGCGTGCCGAAAATACTTTTTCGACACGCAACGGCTTTCCCAAAGAGGAAAAGCCGATTTTTTTGTTTCGTTGTTGAAAAAGATAACCCTCTTGTAATGACGCAGAAAATATATTATAATAATTTTTATGGAATATAATTACGAAAGACTGTCGAACAATATAAAAATCGCTGTCAGCAGTGACCATACTTTCGGCACAGACGCAGTGCTTTTGTCGCATTTTGCAAAGCCGAAATATAAGGATAAAGCCCTTGATATGGGCACCGGTTGCGGTATAATTCCGCTTTTGTGGTTGCGTGACGAAAAGCAGACGGGCGTTCATTGTCTTGACATTCAGCAAAATGCTTTTGAGCAGGTTAATGCTTCGATAAAATACAATAATTTGGGAGACAGGCTCACTCCGCACCTTTGCGATTTGCGAAAAATCAATGAAGAATTTTCGGCGGAATGCTTTACGCTTGTTACTATGAATCCGCCGTACAAGCCGGTCAATACAGGCATTGAATCGCTTGGCGAAAGTGCAAGAATTGCCCGCCACGAGGTGTGCTGTAATATCGAGGACGCTGTTAAGGCGGCTTCGTATTTGCTTACATATATGGGCAGATTTTGTATGTGTCACCGTCCTGAACGGTTGGTGGACGCACTTGCTGTTATGAGGCAGTACAAAATTGAGCCGAAAAGGCTTCGATTTGTTATAGATAAGCAGGGAGAAGTGCCGTTTTTGTTTTTGGTTGAGGGTAAAAAGGGGGCAAAGCCGTTTTTGCGTGTAGAACCTACTTTGATTATTAAAAACGAGGAGAGTAAATTCACTCCCGAAATGATAGAAATTTACGGCTCTTATGCCGACGGATATGAGGACAAAATCAGATAATGAGCGGAAAACTTTATGTTGTGGGTACTCCGATAGGCAACCTCGGTGATTTTTCGCCGAGAGCGATTGAAACGCTTGAAAGTGTGAATTTTATCGCTGCCGAGGATACCCGTGTAACTCTTAAATTGCTTAATCATTTCGGTATAAAAAAAGAAATGGTTAGCTATTTTGAACATAATAAAAACGAGCGTGGAGATGTGATTATTTCACGGCTTGCAAACGGTGAAACCTGTGCAATCTGCACGGATGCCGGTATGCCTGCCATTTCCGATCCGGGTGAAGATTTAGTAAGACTTTGCCACGAAAACAATATTGATGTTGAAAGCGTACCCGGACCTACGGCATTTGCAACGGCACTTGCAATATCGGGTATGAATACAAGAAAGTTCACCTTTGAGGGATTCCTGTCGGCGAACAAAAAAGAACGCAGGGAAGAACTTGAAAAGCTTGCAAATGAAAAACGCACGATGGTGTTTTACGAAGCACCGCACAAGCTTGCTCAAACGCTAAAGGATATGTTTGAAGCGTTCGGCGAGCGTGATATTGCTCTTGTAAAGGAAATTACAAAGGTGCACGAAAGCGTGGTTCGCACCGACTTGAAAACCGCTTCAACGATGTTTGACGAAGAAAAGCCCAAGGGCGAATTCGTTGTCATTGTTGACGGTAAAAAAGCAGAGGAAAAGGAAATATCGTTTGAAAAGGTGGTTGAAGAAGCAAAGCGACTTATGGCAGACGGAATGAGCACAAATGCCGCCGCAAAAGAGGTTGCCAAAATTACTCCGTTTAAGAAAAACGATATTTACAAGGCACTGTTATGATATGTAATGCGTGCCCGAGAAACTGCAATGTTGACCGAGAAAAGTCGCTCGGCTATTGCAAAAGTCCCGATAAATTTAAGCTTGCCCGTGCCGCTCTCCATTATTGGGAGGAACCGTGTATCAGCGGAGAAAACGGCTCGGGTGCAATCTTTTTCAGCGGTTGCAATTTGGGCTGTGTGTTTTGTCAGAATTTTGACATCAGTCATAACTGCAAGGGCGTTGAGGTAAGTGACGAAAGGCTTATTGATATTATGAAAAGCCTTGTTGACAAGGGTGCAAATAATATTAATCTGGTTAATCCGACCCACTATTCGGCACAGCTTTTGAGAGTATTTGAAAAGTATCGACCGCCTGTTCCTATTGTGTTTAATACTTCCGGTTACGACAGCGTTGAAACACTTAGGTCTTTTGACGGAATTGTTGATGTTTATCTGCCCGATTTCAAGTATATAAGGTCTGACAAGGCACAAAAATACAGCAAGGCGGAGAATTATCCGCAAATTGCCGAGGCGGCTCTCAGAGAGATGAAACGGCAGGTGGGCAATGACGCCTTTAACGGTGACGGAATTATGCAAAAGGGTATGATTATCCGTCATTTGGTGTTGCCGTCAAACACAAATTCGTCTGTAGAGGCACTTGATTATTTGGCTGAAAATTTCAGCGATACATATATTTCTGTTATGGCTCAGTATGTGCCTTGCGGAGATTTGTCGAATTATAAGGAAATCAATCGACCGCTCACCAAAAGGGAGTACGACAAGGTGGTCAATCATATTCTTGACTTGGGTCTTGAAAAGATTTTTGTTCAGGAACTTGAAGCCGCGAGTGACGAATTTATCCCTGATTTTGATTTTACCGGCGTGGTTGATTTTTGATACCGTCTGTGTTAATATGATGTTATAAATGATGTGAAAAGGAGAATGGCAATGAAGAAGTTTTTTGAAGAATTTAAAGAGTTTATTTCAAAGGGTAATGTGCTTGATATGGCAGTCGGCGTTATTATCGGCGGTGCTTTCGGCTCGGTTGTGTCGGGACTTACCGATAATGTTATTCAACCGCTTCTCAACTGTATCGGCGGTGCCGAGGTTCAGGGCAAAATTCAGCTTTTCGGTACTGAAAATTACATAGATTACGGTGCCTTTATTTCAGCTGTTATCAATTTCATTATTATGGCTTTTGTTGTATTTTTGATTGTAAAATCAGTCAACAGAATTTCCGAAACCGCACACAAACTTGCAAATAAAAGCGAAGAAGAGGAAGCGGCACCTACAACAAAAACCTGTCCTTACTGCAAGAGTGAGATTGATATAGAGGCAACAAGGTGTCCTCATTGCACATCTAATATAGAAGAATAATTGCAGGGGCTGCTATTATCGCCTGTTGCATAATATAAAATTTTCGGGAGGATAATATCCTCCCCTACGAATAAAAAATTAATATTTCATACTTAATTTTTATTATCTAAAAGGGGTTTTATTATGATAAAGAAAGAGTATACTTACAAAAGTGCTTCGGGCATTTGTGGCATTAAGGCTTGGCAGTTTGCACCCGAGGGCGAGGTCAAAGCCGTTATTCAAATGCACCACGGTATGGCGGAGCACACAAACAGGTATCGCAATTTTATTTCTGCGTTTACCGACAGAGGTTATGCGATTTTCATCAACGATATGCTCGGTCACGGTCAGTCGAATGATGATAAGGAGCTTCTCGGCTATTTCGGTGATAAGGACGGATATAAAAATATTCTTGCCGACGCAAAGGCACTTACCGACATAGCGAAAAAGGAGTATCCCGACAAAAAATTTATCATTGCCGGCCATTCTATGGGTTCGCTCATTATGAGGTGTTATATCAACGAATACGGCAACGATTTTGACGGTGCTGTTTTCATCGGTACGGCAGGACCTACACCGCTTGCAAAGGCGGGTGTTCCTATTATAAAAGCAGTTTCTGCCGTCAAGGGCAAAAAGCATCACAGCAAGCTGCTCAATGATATTTCGCTCGGTGCTTACGATAAGCCGTTTGAGCACAGAACTCACTATGATTGGGGCATAAGAGATACCAACGAGGTTGACGAATATGTTGCTGACCCGCTTTGCGGTTTTGTGTTTACAACTGCCGGATATATGGATTTGAGCCAACTTACCATTCAGTGTAACGAGGACAGATGGTTCAACAATGTAGCAAAGGATAAACCGGTTCTTTTGATGTCGGGCGATATGGACCCGGTGGGTGATTACGGCAAGGGCGTAACCGAGGTTTACAGAAAATTGCTTGAAACCGACCATAAAAATGTAACCCTCAAACTTTATCACGAGGCTCGCCACGAGATACTCAACGAGCTAAACAAGGACGAGGTTTACAACGATTTGGAACACTGGATTGAGGAGAATGTTCTTTGATTTATACAAATATTTTTGACACGCATTCGCATTATGACGATGATGCTTTTGACAGCGACAGGGAAGAACTGATTTTGTCGCTTCGAAACAAAGGTGTTGTCGGTGTTGTCAGTTGCGGGTGTGACATTCCGTCGTCAAACGCAAACCGTGATTTGTCACATAAATTCAGTGATTTTTACTTTGCGGCAGGCTTTCATCCCGAGAATTTGGAGGGCTACAGTCTTGATGATTTGTCTGCTCTTGATGAATTTTTGAATGATGAAAAATGCGTTGCCGTCGGTGAAATCGGGCTTGATTATCATTGGATGGAATCAACCAAAGAAAAGCAAAAGGCTTTTTTTGAATCGCAGATTGAAATTGCCAAGAACAATGATTTGCCCGTGATTGTTCACGACAGAGAAGCTCACGGCGACACTCTCAATATTCTCAAAGCGACAAAGCCGAAAGGCGTTTTGCATTGCTTTTCGGGTTCAAAAGAGATGGCAAGGGAAATTATCAAAATCGGTATGTACATCGGACTGAACGGTGTTGCAACTTTTAAAAACGCTCGTAAAAGTTTGGAAGTTGTAAAAGAAATTCCGCTTGAACGCTTGGTGCTTGAAACCGATTGCCCGTACCTTGCACCCGAGCCGCACCGAGGCAAGCGTAACGATTCGTCGTACATTCCGTTCATTGCCGAACGAATAGGTGAAACGCTTGGGATGTCGGCACAGGAAGTCCTTGACCAGACTTATCGAAATGCTAAAAAATTGTATAACATTTAAATCAACAAAGCGACGCTTCTGTTACGGAAGTGTCGCTTGTTTTTATTTATGATTTCCTATTTGTCAAAAAACACTTGATTATAAATTAGACATATGGTAAAATGAAATTGCCAAATAAATCTACAATTTAATAAAACAAATGGGATAGTATGCTTTTTATCTTTTGATAAAAATGCATGCTCTAATTTGCATACTATTCATTTGGATATTTTGTAGATTTGTTTGGCGACAGTTGAGCCATGTGTTTTTGTGCGTATGGCTTCGGCTGTACGCATTTTTTATTTTTTAGGGGGGTGGTTAAAAACGGCAGATATGGGAACAAAAGAAGCTGCGGAACTTTGGGGAGTATCACAAAGAAAAGTCCAAGAGTGGTGTAGAAAGTGTAATGATAAAAGAATCACTCAAGATAAACCGAGAAGTCCGTGGCATATACCAAAAGATTATCCAAATCCATTTAAGTAGTAAAGGAGAAAACTTATATGAAAAAACTAAAAAACATAATTGCCATTTTTATGGTTATTTTAATGGTCAGCACTGTTGTTACACCAACGATAGTACAAGCATCAACAAAATTGAATAAAACTAAAATTACACTTAGTGTAAATAAAACATACAAATTAAAGGTTACTGGCACAAAAAAGAATATTAAATGGTATAGTAGCAATAAAAAAATAGCTACCGTAAATTCTAAAGGTAAAGTAAAGGCTATTAAACCTGGAAAAACAACAATTTATGCAAAAATAGGCAAAAATAAATTGAGCTGTAAAGTGACGGTTAAAAAGAAGCAAAAAAAGGATCCAAAGAGTGTAGAAATTAAAGCCCTCTCAAATTCATATGTGATTTATCTTGATGATGAAAAAAGTTATTATGATACAGATAATGAGACATATTATATTGAGTTAATCGGAATGGTATCTCGTAACACTAAAACGTTTTATGTAAAGGTTGAAGGATTTGATGAGAATGGAAATAAAACTTATTATAATGTTTTACCTGCAATGTATAAATCTTCTATTAAAAGCAGTTTTTATGTAGAAAATGTACCAGGTGACACTGTATCACTATGGGTTTCAGATTACTATTCATAAATATAGTTTGTTTACTATAAATAGTTTATTGGGCGAGTTTGAAAAATAGGAATTTGTTAAAATGATGTTTTGATAATTCTTATATTTAATAAAGCGACGCTTCTGTTACGGAAGTGTCGCTTATTTTTAATTATGCCGATTGGTCGGCATCGGTTATTGAAAGGGTGTTCACTTCAAGCAGAGTTTGCTGGATAACCGTTGCAAGAGTTATCGGGTTAAACAGCGGTATGCTGTCGTCAACCGTTACCGTGCCGTCGGTGATTTCCGCTTCCTGTGCAATGCCTTTTGTGGTGAAAATTACCGTTTCCTTGCACGCACTTTTGATTTCGTCAATGTACGGCATTATAATCCCTAAACTTGCATTGTTGCCGATTATCGGAATAATCAGCGTATTTTTCAAGTCCAAACAGCTTGCCGCAACATCGTATATTGGAACGGAAAATGCGGGAATGTTTGCAATCAGCCTGAATTTTTCGGCAAGCGATTTTGCAAGTGCTTCGTCGGTTGAGTAGCCGCATAGGACTATGTTGTCAAATTTGCCGATGTATTCGCCCACACTTTGGAGTTCTTTTTGACTGCTCGGTGTGAACGACAGCTTTCCCGGGAGCATTTGTCCGAGTTTCAGTGCAACGCTCATATTGATTTTGGACATACAGCCGAGCACACTTCCGAGGTAAATCCCGAGAATTGCAAGTGCAAGATATTCGGTTTGAAATGTACACAGACTTGAGTTGTAATCGGGAAGATAAAGTTTGCTTTTGCACATCTTTGAAAGGGTGGAGTCCTTTGCCGTCACCGCTGTTATCTTTGTGTTGTTGTTCATTGCACGCTTAACCGCCGCTATGGTGTCGGCATTTTCTCCGCTTTGTGAAACGGCGACTACAAGTGCGTCTCGGTACAGTACGCCTCTTGTGCTTTTCAGTAGTGCCGACGGAATTGCGTATGTCGGCAGGTCGGTGAGAAGTTCCAAATTATGTGCCATTGCCTGTGCGGCGTAAAACGATTGACCCGAGCCTGTCAGTATTATTTCCGACAGACTTTTTATTGTTCGTTTGTTCATTTTAAGGGTGGGCAAAGTCAACTTTTCTTTTTGTATGACTTCACCTAAAAAATCTTTTAATGTTTGTGCAACTTCACGGATTTCGATTTCGTATAAGCTTCCTATTCCCAAATTATCCGTCATTCAGTTTCGCTCCAATCTTGCAAAAATTACGCTCATATCGTCTGCTTTTTTGTTTTTCATTTCCTCTTTTGCACAATTCAAAATATAGTCGGCACCCTCTTGTGCTCCGTACGGCATATCCGATATTGCGTCCCTGAGCCAACGCTCGCCGAGGTCGGTTATGCCGTCGCTCATCAAAATTATGCTGTCGTCAAGTCCCAAAACAGCCGTGCGTTTTGCAAATTCAATTCCTCGTAAAATTCCTGCCGGCATTGATGTCAGTTCGCATTTTGTCAGTCTGCCGTCCTTGATGATATAGCTTGCCGGTGCACCCGCTTTGAATAATTCACACTTGCCCGTAAATAAATCAATGTTTGCAATGTCAAGCGTTGCAAGACTTTCGTCATTTGATTTGACAAGCAGAGCGGAGTTGACTATTTTAAGTGCCGAGTCAAACCCAAACCCCGAATTGATGAGCTTTGACAGAAGTCCTGCACCCATCGCACCGTCAAGTGCCGCACGGGAACCTTTGCCCATTCCGTCACTTATAATAAGTATAGAGTGCCCCTTGCTGTCGTTGATGATTTTCACCGTGTCGCCGCAAAGTTCACCTTCCGCACTGTATTGTGCAAACCCGATTTCAAGCGAATAATTCGGCTTTTCGGAAAAAGACAGCATGGTTTCCGTTTTAAAATTCGTTATTCTGCCCGAATCGAAATACCTATTACAAATTTTGCCTATTTCGTTTTTGAGCCTGATGTCTGTAATGTCTGCGTTCGATGACGAAAGCAGTATTTCCACACGCATTCGTCCGTATTTGTCCACAATGGCAGAAATGTTCGTGGGGTAAATTTCATATTCGCCGAGCAGTCGCCTTATCTTGTTGCTTGCGTTGCCGTCAAATATTTCCGCCTCGTCAAATTCTCTTGCCAAATCGTTCAACATTCCCGATATTGAGATGAATTGGTCGGACGCAACCATTCTGATTTGATTTGTTTTTTCAAGAATTATCTCCTTTGTGATGTATTCCTCATCGCTCATTGTGTCACGCAAAGCCTCGTTTTGCCTGCGTGTTACATCGTTTATTCGTTCTCGCACCTCGTCAACGCTGTCGGATATTGCCGCCATGGCGTTTGAAGCAAACCGCAATTTCAACACCAAATTTTGTCTGAGCGTTCCGTCGGGCGGTAAATCCGTGCCGATGTCGAAAAAGTTTTCAATTTTGTTTGTAAGTCCCGTTGGTAAAAGTACAAAAATCAGCGTGCCTACAAGCCCGTCAAGAAACAGCGACAGACCCACACCGTCGCTTGAAGCTACGGAAAAGAAAGTGATTGAAGCAAAAAACGCTCCGCCCGTTGCAAACACCGAAGTTTTTGAAAATAAGCTTGCTGTCAGTGCCGAAAAGCCGAAAGCACCGCATAAAAACAGAATATCTTTGTCATAAACTCCGAGCACAAATCCGAGTATCAGCGATAAAATAAGTCCCTGCCGTTCTCCTGCGTAGTGAAGCGTTACGAGTATCAGCAATACGGCGGCAATTCTTATCGGGTGAAATATCCATAACGCCATATTACCAAGGCTTAAAAACAGCGTTGAAATTGAAATTAAAACACACGCAAGTTCCGTTATCGGCAGTGCTTTAAATCTCATTTGCTTGAAGTTTGCATTTATGCTTTTGTAGTAGCAATAGGTTACGCCGGCTGTCAGCATTGCTTCTGCAAGAAGTAAAAAATAAGCCTGTGCGTTTGCCGACAATCTTATGTTTACAAATGCTCCGGTTGCCGTAACTGCTGTTGTGCTTATCGCGATTGAAAACAACGGTTTGTGGTATAAATCGCACATATCAAGCAAAAATGCTCCGAGAGTTGCAAGCAAAACGGCACACATATATCTTACATTTTGCACATTGAATCCCAACAGCAAGTATCCGATTATTGCACCGGCGGCAGAAAATATGTATCCCTTTTTTCTACCTGCGGCGGTTAACGCAACACCGAACGGCTTTATTCCGCCGATTGCCGAACCGAGCGAAATTATCAGTCCGGCAAGGAAATATGCTCCGAATTTCCCTGCCTTTTTTAATGTTTCGCTTTTTACATTCTCCTCTGTTTTTTTCTTGATTTTAACTTCCATTTTTGCCTCTTTTTGCTGTTATTTCCTTTGCATTATACGGTAAAGTAAACAAAAAATATGTCGCAATAAGGGAACACGCAAAAATAGGTTGAAATATATCTGCCGTTGTGATAAAATATTGTGGATTTTAGATATTATAAAGGTGAGGTATAAGTATGATTTCTGCTAATGATATTTCCGTTCAATTCGGCGGCCGCTCTTTGTTTGAAAGGGTAAATGTCGCATTTACACCGGGTAACTGCTACGGTATTATCGGTGCAAACGGTGCAGGTAAATCAACCTTTTTAAAGGTGCTCAGCGGCGACCTTGAACCGTCAAAGGGTGAAATTCACATTACACCGGGTGAGCGTCTTTCTGTTTTGAAGCAGGACCACTTTGCATATGATGATTACGAGGTTGTTCGTACCGTTCTTATGGGCAATCCGCGACTTATTGAAATTATGGAGGAAAAGGACGCTCTTTATTCAAAAGAAGATTTTTCCGAAGAGGACGGCGTAAAGGCAGGCGAGCTTGAAGCCGAATTTGCCGACCTTGACGGTTGGAATGCCGAAAGTGATGCGGAATTTATGCTCAACAAATTGGGCGTGCCGGATGAATTCCATTACCTCAAAATGGCAGAACTTCCGTCAGATATGAAAGTTAAGGTGCTTCTTGCACAGGCTCTTTTCGGTAATCCGGACATTCTTCTTCTTGACGAGCCTACGAACCACCTTGATTTGACCGCTATCAGCTGGCTTGAAAACTTCCTTTTGGATTTCGAAAACACTGTTATCGTTGTATCTCACGACCGTCACTTCTTGAACAAGGTTTGTACGCACATTTGCGATGTTGACTACGGCAAGATTACTCTTTATACGGGTAACTACGATTTCTGGTACGAATATACACAGATGCGTCAGCGTCAGGCAAGAGACCAAAACAAAAAGAACGAGCAAAAAATCAAGGAACTTCAGGACTTTATTAACCGATTTTCGGCAAATGCAGCAAAGTCAAAGCAGGCAACTTCCCGTAAAAAGCAGCTTGACGCTCTTGAAATGATTGAAATGCCTGTATCATCCCGTCGATTCCCGTATGTTGATTTTAAGCCGGACAGAGAATGCGGAAACGATTTGCTCCGTGTTGACCATCTTTCAAAAACTATAGGTGACCGTAAGGTGCTTGACGATATTTCGTTTGTTATTCATCCGAGAGAAAAGGTTGCCTTTGTCGGCTCCGATGTTGTTGCAAAAACAACGCTTTTCAAAATCATTATGGGTGAGCTTGAACCGGACGAGGGTTCGTTCAAGTGGGGTGTTACAACATCTCAAAGCTATTTTCCGAGTGACAACAGCAGTTATTTTGACGGCGTTGACCTAACTCTTGTTGACTGGCTCAGACAGTACACCGAAGAACAGCTTGAAGCCGATATAAGAGGCTGGCTCGGCAGAATGTTGTTTTCGGGCGATGAAGCTCTCAAAAAGGCAAATGTTTTGTCCGGCGGTGAAAGAGTAAGATGTATGCTTTGTAAGATGATGTTGTCGGGTGCCAATGTTCTTATTTTTGACGAACCGACCAACCACCTTGACCTTGAATCAATTGCCGCACTTAACAACGGACTTATCCGTTATCCCGAAACGGTACTCTTTACTTCTCACGACCACCAGTTTGTAGAAACCGTGGCAGACAGAATTATCGAAATTTCGGGCAACACCTACATTGACAGAAAGGGAAGTTACGACGAATTCCTGTCCACTTTTGATGAGGAACAGCTCAAGAAAATGTAACAAAAAACAAAACGCATTTCGGTGTAGATTGCCGAAATGCGTTTTTTACATATTAAC
>CAVBQD010000020.1:0-18518 GCA_963597385.1 bacterium
GATTCAAATGTACTTCCTATGATTCCTCCGGGAGGAGCTCATACGGATATTATTGAAGAATTTAATTAAGGAGGACTTCGGCTATGAAAGAAAAGTTGATTTTATCGGTTCTTGTAGATAACGAAAGCGGTGTTCTTCAAAGAGTTGCAAGCCTTTTTTCAAGAAGAGCTTATAACATTTCTTCTCTTACCGTTAGTGAAACCGAGGATGAAAAATTTTCTCGTATGACTATCGAAACATATACTGAACCGGAAAATTTCAGACAAATTAAGCGTCAGCTTTTAAAACTTGAAATTGTTAAAAAGGTATCTGAGCTTACTGCTCAAAATTCTGTTTCATCCGAGCTTCTTTTGGTTAAGGTTCACGCAAAGGGTATTGAACAAAAAAATGCTCTTTTGGAACTTAACGCCGCTTACGGCTCAAGAGTTCGTGATATTTCTCTTGAAACATTTACTCTTGAATATACCGGACAGGGTGAAACAATTGATAATTTTATAAAAGAACTTGAAGAAAAATTCGGTATCGTAGAACTTGCAAGAACAGGTATTACATCTCTTCAAAGAGGTGAGGGCTCGTTTACCGAAGATATATAAGGAGGCAAAATTATGGGAATGACCATGACCCAAAAAATTTTGGCGGCTCATGCAGGTCTTGACAGCGTTGTCGCAGGTCAGCTTATCGAAGCAAATCTCGATATGGTTCTCGGCAATGATGTTACTTCTCCTGTAGCTATTAATGAAATGAATAAATTTGGAAAGAATTCTGTATTTGACAAGACAAGAATTTCCCTTGTTATGGATCACTTTACTCCGAATAAGGACATTCAATCTGCCGAAAACTGTAAGCAGGTTCGTCAATTTGCAAAATCTTTCGGTATAACACATTATTATGATGTTGGCAATATGGGTATTGAACACGCACTTTTACCGGAGCAGGGAATTGTAACTTGCGGTGATTGCGTTATCGGTGCAGATTCGCATACTTGTACATACGGAGCTCTCGGTGCTTTTTCAACAGGAGTCGGCTCAACAGACATGGCGGCCGGTATGGTAACGGGTAAAGCTTGGTTTAAGGTTCCGTCTGCTATTAAGGTTGTTATTACCGGTAAAAAGCACGGCTATGTTTCAGGTAAAGATGTTATTCTTCACCTTATCGGTGAAATCGGTGTTGACGGTGCTCTTTATAAATCACTTGAGTTTACCGGCGACGGAATAAAAGAACTTTCCGTGGACGACAGGCTTTGTATTTCCAATATGGCAATCGAGTGCGGTGCTAAGAACGGTATTTTCCCGGTTGATGATGTTACTCTTGAATATGTTAATGGCAGAAGTGAAAGGGAATATACGGTTTACGAGGCTGATTCCGATGCAGAATATGAAAGAACAATTACAATTGACCTTTCAACACTTAAATCAACTGTTGCTTTCCCTCATCTTCCTGAAAACACAAAGACATTTGATGAAATTGACAGAATTGATATAGACCAGGTAGTTATCGGTTCATGCACAAACGGCAGAATGGAAGATATGCGTGTTGCAGCTGAGATCCTTAAAGGCAAAAAGGTTGCAGACGGTGTTCGTGTTATCGTTATCCCTGCAACTCAAACAATTTATCTTAATTGTGTAAAAGAAGGACTTGTTGAAACATTTATTGAGGCAGGTGCCATTGTGTCAACTCCAACCTGCGGTCCTTGTCTCGGCGGTCATATGGGTATTTTGGCTGCCGGTGAAAAAGCAGTTTCAACTTCAAACAGAAATTTCGTTGGCAGAATGGGTCATACTAAATCGGAAATATACCTTGCTTCTCCTGCTGTTGCAGCCGCTTCAGCTATTAAAGGTTATATTGCCGACCCTGAAAGCTTATAAGGAGGCAAATGTTATGAACGCAAAGGGCAGAGTACATAAATTCGGTGATAATATCGATACCGATGTTATCATTCCTGCAAGATATCTTAATCGCTCCGACGAAGAATGGCTCGCTTCACATTGTATGGAAGACATAGATGCGGATTTTGCAAAAAATGTAAAAAAAGGCGATATTATGGTTGCCGAGGCAAATTTCGGTTGCGGCTCGTCAAGAGAGCATGCACCGATTGCCATTAAGGCTTCCGGCATTTCATGTGTTATCGCATCAACTTTTGCAAGAATTTTCTACCGTAATGCAATTAATATCGGTCTTGCCATTCTTGAATGTGATGAAGCGGCTAAGGATATTACAGACGGCGACGAGGTTGAAGTTGATTTTGACAGCGGTTTAATTTCAAATATTACAACCGGCAAAACATATAAAGCACAACCTTTCCCTCCGTTTATTCAAAATATTATTAAAAACGGCGGATTAATGAATTCAATTAAGTAAGGGTATTTTTATGGATATTTTTGAAATTACTGACGATGCTGTTAACAAAGCGTGGTCAGGCACAGACGGCTATTGCTTCTCGATGAAAGATTATAATCTTAAAAATGTAAGTGAGTTTGCCGACAGTAATATTCCAGATAATGTTTCTAAATCTCAACTTATGGTTACACTCGGTTGTATTCCTTATGTAACTGTTAACGATGTTGAAATTATGCGTGCTTTTATCAATGATATTGATAATAAAAAGCTTAAAAGTGTTTTTGAAAAAGTCGAAGATAAAGATTATGTAGAAACATTTTGGAAATATTGTAATATTTATCCTGAAATCCGCGACCGCTACGGCGATTTTGAACATAACTTTGTTAAATCCAAAATCGTTGATTGGTGCAAGGAAAACGGTATCAATTACAAATTAATATAGTTTAAATTTTAGCGTGTAAAATAAAGTGTGTAAGTTAGAGAAACAACTTGCACACTTTTTGCAATTTTAGGAAAGTGCCGTTTGCAAGGTTATGTACACAACCAACGCGGTTGAAAGCATAAATTCGAGTTTCAGAAAACTTACACACTTTTATTGACAAAGCCTTTTAATACTTAAAGCCAACTGCACCTACAGCGTTAATTGATTATAAAAGCTTTATAATACTAAAAAATTATGATAGATTAATTTATAACTATAATATTATTAATTGTCGCTTCTTGTATTGAAACACAAAGACATCCATTATCTAAATGATCATCGGTACTTAAATCTGACCAATGACCTGCACCTTCAATAATTCCTTCAACATATACTTTATCACCTATATTAATTCTATTAAAAGCATATTCATCATTATTAGTAATAGTAAGTAATATATCTGATTTAAATTTAACAAAAGTCATAGATGCTGCACCGTTAAATTTTCTTTTAATATTTACAACTTCATCAGTAAATGAAATAGGCTTGTTCTTGTATATTTGATTAAAAGTGTTTATTTCAGTTACATTTTCACAAGCTTCATATTCATTAAATAGTTGATTATAAGTAATATTTTCATTTCCGATTGATAAGTTTATTCTTCCATTGATTTTGTTACCAATATATTCATTGCACATAGGATACCACAAATATGTTATAACAGATAAAATAATCAACAGTCTAAAATAAAACTTTATTTTTTTAACTTTTTGTTTTACTCCACATTTTGGACAAATGTCTGCGGTTTTAGAAATTTCTGCACCGCATGTTTTACATTTCGTAATTTTTTTCATCATTGTAAATCTCCTTATTTAAAACAAAAAATGCGTACAGCCGAAGCCATACGCACAAAAAACACATAACTCCAACTGTCGCCAAACAATATTACAACTAACTCAAAAGCAGTATGCAAATAAGAGCATGCATTTTTTCAAAAAGAAAAATGGCATACTGCGACACAGAGCTATTTAATTGTAATATTATTTGGCAATTTCAGTCTATCACATAATCAATAAAAATGCAAGAAATATTAGCATAACAAAAGACGATTTGAATATTTTCCAAATCGTCTTTAAATGTTATCTTTTCATTTGATGAACAAATTTTTCAAGTTCAATTATGTTAAAAGTGTAATTATTTGAATCAGTACCGGGTATGTAGTACCGTGCTTTGAGTTCACAGCCAAACGGAGCGAATAATTGCTTTATGCTGTTTGACATATAGTTTGCACATTCTCTTGCATTTGTTCCGCTGGCAATAACCAATCCGATCTTTTTTGCTTGACCTATAGGGTCAATATCCCCTCTGAGATATTTTGCACTTGAAAACCGTTGAAATCTGTCCATTAGAGCTTTGAGAGGAGCAGGGAAGAAGTTGTTATACATAGGTGAAAATATAGCAATATAATCCGATTCCGTCAAATCTTCAAAGAAAATGTCAAGCTCCTTGTTTACACAGCCGTTGTGCATTTCACAATATCCGCAGGCTTTACAAGGCAGTGGGTCAATTTGATAAAGATTATATTCTTTTGTTTCACAATCTATAAAATACGGTTTGACCTGTTTCAAAACTTCCGCACATACTCCGTTTTCACGCGGGGAAGAGTTAATAATCATCAGCTTTTTCATTTCATCACCAAAAGTATTATATATTTTAGGATATAATATGTAAAGAAAAAGTTTGACAAAAGCGTTTTTTTGAGTATATTTATATATGGAAGGTGATCTCTACTAATCATATAAGCACAGTAGGTTTTGCGGCTGATAATACTGTGTTTGTTAAATTATTTCGGAAATGAGGTAAAAATGACACAATATAATGTGACAGGAATGAGCTGTGCCGCTTGCTCCGCAAGAGTTGAAAAAGCGGTTAATTCTGTAAATGGAGTTACATCATGCTCCGTAAACCTTCTTACAAATTCTATGGGTGTTGAGGGTAGTGCATCTTCAAAAGATATTATTGATGCTGTTCAAAAGGCAGGTTACGGTGCTTCGCTTAAAACAAACGATAAAAAAATAAAAAGCACTTCCGACGCTGACGAACTTAAAGATACTCAGACGCCTAAAATGGTTAAAAGACTTATTGCATCGGTTGTATTTTTGCTTCCGCTTATGTATATCTCTATGGGTCATATGATGTGGGGTTGGAAACTTCCGCATTTTATGGATAACAACCATGTAGCAATGGGACTTGCTCAAATGCTTTTTGCCATTATTATTATGGTAATTAATCAAAAATTCTTTATCAGCGGATTTAAAGGCTTAATTCACAAATCACCTAATATGGACACTCTTGTTGCTCTCGGAAGCGGTGCTTCATTTGTTTACAGCACATATGCACTTTTTGCGATGACGGTTGCACAGGTGAACGGTGATACAAAAAAAATTATGTCTTATATGGATAATTTCTATTTTGAATCTGCCGCAATGATATTAACGCTTATTACAGTCGGAAAAACGCTTGAATCTTATTCAAAAGGCATAACAACCGACGCCCTTAAAGGATTGATGTCGCTGTCACCTAAAACGGCAAATGTTATTCGTGACGGCAAAGAAATCACTATTGATATTTCCGATGTAATTGTGGGTGACGAATTTGTTGTAAGACCGGGTGAAGCTGTACCCGTAGACGGAATTGTTGTTGACGGTGAAAGTGCCGTTGATGAATCCGTTCTTACCGGTGAAAGCCTGCCTGTTGACAAGACTGTTAATGATAAAGTAACATCGGCTACAATTAACAAATCGGGATTTTTGAGATGTAAGGCCACAAGAGTTGGCGAAGATACCACACTGTCGCAGATTATAAAGCTTGTATCCGATGCTTCGGCTACAAAAGCACCGATTGCAAAGCTTGCCGACAGAGTTTCGGGTGTCTTTGTTCCGGCAGTAATTATTGTTGCTGTTATTACTTTTATAATTTGGATGATGGTTTCAAAGCCTTTCGGTTACGCACTTAGCCGTGCTATAAGTGTTTTGGTCATCAGTTGTCCGTGTGCTCTCGGTCTTGCTACTCCTGTTGCAATTATGGTTGGCAACGGTAAAGGTGCTAAAAACGGAATTTTGTTCAAAACCGCCGTTTCTCTTGAAGAAGCGGGCAAAACTCAAATTGTTGTTCTTGACAAAACAGGAACGATTACCGAGGGTAAGCCACGGGTTACCGATATGATTCCAATTGATGTTTCGAGTAATGAACTTCTTCAAACAGCGTATTCAATCGAAATAAAAAGCGAACATCCGCTTGCAAAAGCTATTGTTGAAAAAGCTGAAGCAATCAATATTTCTCCGCTTGAACTTTCAAGCTTTGAATCAAAAGCAGGTAACGGATTAACAGGTGT
The DNA here is from genome assembly GCA_963597385.1 of bacterium. Lineage (GTDB taxonomy): Bacteria > Bacillota > Clostridia > Oscillospirales > Acutalibacteraceae > Eubacterium_R. Next base: position 6,153 of record CAVBQD010000020.1, read on the forward strand.
TTTGAACGGCGAAACAATTTATGCCGGAAGTGTAAAGTATATATCTTCGATTTGCGACACTTCAGCAGTTAAGTCCGATACGGATAGGCTTTCAAGCGAGGGTAAAACACCTCTTTTATTTGCCAAAGGCGGTAAACTTATCGGTCTTATTGCTGTTGCCGACACGATAAAAGAAGATAGCCCCGAAGCAATCAGACAGCTTAAAAATATGGGTATAAAGGTTGTTATGCTTACAGGTGACAACAAGCGAACGGCTGACGCCATAGGAAAACAAACGGGCGTTGACTTGGTTATATCAGATGTCTTACCCGACGGAAAAGAAGCAGTTGTCAAAAAGCTTCAATCGTACGGCAAGGTTGCAATGGTTGGTGACGGTGTAAACGATGCTCCGGCTCTTACAAGAGCTGATATAGGAATCGCCATCGGTGCAGGTGCAGATGTAGCTGTTGACAGTGCCGATGTTGTATTGATGAACAGCAAACTTTCGGATGTCTGTTCGGCAATTCGTCTTAGCAGAAAAGCACTTACAAATATTAAAGAAAACCTTTTCTGGGCATTTATTTATAATGTAATCGGTATACCGCTTGCCGCAGGCGTATGGATTCCAATTACCGGTTGGACGCTTAATCCAATGTTCGGTGCGGCTGCAATGAGCCTTTCAAGTTTTTGCGTTGTTATGAATGCGTTAAGACTTAATTTTGTAAATATAACAAGTCCTAAATCGGATAAGAAAATTAAAGAAATCGATATTGAATATAAGGAGAATTTAAAAATGACAAAAACAATTAAAATTGACGGTATGATGTGCCCTCATTGTGAGGCAACAGTAAAAAAGACATTAGAGGCAATTGACGGTGTAACATCGGCAACCGCAAGCCATACCGAAAAGCAGGCAACAGTTGAACTTTCAAAAGATGTTGAAACTTCAATATTAGAACAGGCAGTTGTTGATGCAGGATATACAATAATTAAATGATTTAGATTTTGGAGTTCGTCAGTTGATGAACTCCTTTATTTTTTCAACATTGTCTTTTAACCGTAAATTATCGCTATCAAGAAAGTATGCGGTAACAGCGTTTTTGAGTGAAAATGGATAGTTGCCCAAATTAAAATATGCTATAGAAAGCAAGTCGTAAGGAACATAATTCCAACAGTAATTTTCACTTATATATGTTAACTGCCGTTCTTTAATTATTAACGCGTTTTCAGTTAGTTCTCTCACTTTGTTCCAATTTTTATGTTCGTATTCAAGTTGTGCATACTCAATATACGGCTCACGAAGATAAGGAGCTTCGTTTATAGCTTTTTCATACCAAATTTTGGCACTATTGTATTCTTTTTTATAGATATAGCATTTTGCAATGTAACGCATTGAAGCACAGCGTTCGTCACGCCATTTTGCGTTAGGCATTGATAGATGCTTTTTTAATGTTTCAATGCTTTTATCGTACATTTTGCGGAACATATATTCACGGCCGAGATAGTGCATATTTCTATCATCCTCGGGCTCTTCTTTAACCGATAATTTGAGTAACTGAAGATATTGTCTTCTTGATTTTTCTTTGTCGGGATAATGCTTCAGAACAACATTTTCTAATGTTATATACTTTTTATCGCCGTTTCCTGTAAATTCAAGCACCTCGTGCACCGGATGAGTCCATTTAAAGTTATCTCTCGAATGTATTTTTTCAATATAAAATAAAGTTTGCGGATTATCTTTTTCGTCAAAATTCCATATATATTTGTAACTTGCGTTTGTTGTACCCGGCTTCCACTTTTCTTCAAGTTCTTTTCGCCAACCCGGAGCAAATACCTCATCAAGATCGGTACATACACATATATCTGTATCTTCGCTGACAAATTCGAGTGATTTGTTTCTTGCTTTGTCAAATCTCCAAGGAGTAATATTTATTTTGTTTACTTTTACGCCGTGTTTCAATAATAAATTAACGGTATTATCGGTCGAACCGGTATCGGAAACATATATCTCATCGGCTTCGCTCATTGATTTAACCCATCGTTCAACAAATTTTTCCTCATTTTTACAAATTGCATAAACAGAAACTTTCATTTTGTCACCTCTATGTACGGTGGCATTTGCCACCTTTATTTAAGCAAGCTTAATAATTGTCAAATTAGATGCCGTAGCCGCTGTCCCTCCTGCCGACGGTGTTACCGTAACGCTTGTTGTAGCAGGATTAATTATGCTTAACTGAGTGTTTGCCGCAGTTGTTGTTATAATCGCTTTGCCGTCGATCAATCCGTTGTCGGCAGCACTTCCGAATGTTGCGTTTGTTTGAACTGTTCCGTTAAGAGCAACAGCAAGCTGACCGGGTTCGTTTGAATTTACCTTAAAGTCAATCAGATAAGTTCCGGCTTGAACTAAATTGAATACCGAATCCGAGATTTTAGTAATGTTAGCTGTCGAAGCATATGTGTTCGGGAATTCAACAGCGGCATTTTGTGCAATAGCTGTCGGATTGTCACTCGGTGCAAGTGCATAATACGATGCATATTCACTTATTCCGCCCGCCGGACCCGTTGCACCGGTAGCCCCGGTTGCTCCTGTAGGACCGGTAGGACCAACTGCACCGGTAACGCCCTGAGGTCCGGTTGGTCCTGTTGCACCGTCGGGACCCGCTATACCTTGCGGTCCTGTTGGACCGATTGGCCCCTGAGGACCTTGATAACCTTGTATGCCTTGCGGTCCCATCGGACCCATTGGACCTGTCGGTCCGGTGGGTCCTACAACAGGATAGGGAACAGGAATAGGCTCGGGTGGATACGGAGGAATAGGAGGCGGACAAGGTTTGATTTGTGAAGAATTTATACAATTTTCTCCTCTTTGATTATATATCATCATAAATGTTCACCTTACTTAATGAATTATATATGTCTGTCATAACAACCAATGACATATATCTTATACTATGCAAACATTTGAAATAAGGTAATTCATCTCAAAAAAATTTTTAGAAAAAAGTCAAAAAAACTATTGACTTTTCCTGACCTTTGTGTTATAACACAATTAAAGGACAAAGAAAGTCAAAGTCAAAGTTGAATTTTGATGTATATTGTTCAATAAATTGAAAGAAGATGATTAAGAAGTGAAAATGAGTGATGTTATAGCTGATATGATACTTGATATGTTTGACGATGACACATCAACTGTCCAAATTCAGCGAAATGACTTAGCAAACAGAATCGGTTGCGTTCCAAGCCAAATTAACTATGTTATTACATCAAGATTTACTCCGGAAGCCGGTTATCAAATTGAAAGCAGGCGTGGCGGCGGAGGCTATATCTTAATCACGCGTGCAAATTCTTCTCAAAATGCTTTGATGGGATTTATTAATTCTATCGGTTCAAGCATTGATGAAAGAAGTGCAAAAGCAAATTTGATTAATTGTAATTATCAAAAATTAATTAATGATAAGGCAACCAAGATGATGGTTTGTGCAATTGCAGACAGCAATTTTAAAAGTGTTCCGAAAGAATACGCAAATGAAATTCGTGCAAAGCAGTTAAAACAAATGCTTCTTGCATATATTGATTAAAACGGAGGCGTTACTTATGAAATGTACACATTGTCATACAAATGAGGCTAATACTCATATTCAAAAAATTATTAACGGACACAAGGAAGAAATGTATCTTTGCGAGGATTGTGCAAAAGAACTCGGCGTGATGAATGAATTTAACTTTGAACCGTTTTCTATGGATAACTTTTTCGGTAATCTTATAGGTGCAGGTGCAAGTGCTTTTAATTCTCTTGTCGGAGTTAACAGCTGTTCAACATGCGGTTCTACATTAAAAGATATTATTGATTCCGGACATGTCGGTTGTTCCGATTGCTACGATAAGTTTGAAGACAGATTGGCACCGAGTATTGAAAAAATACACGGAAATGTTAAACATATCGGCAAAAATGTAACTTATACCGAAGCTACAAATAAAAAAGAATCTACAACAACCGGCTCATTATCTCAACTTAAAAAAGAACTTAAACAGGCGGTTAAGGAACAGAGATTCGAAGACGCGGCAGTTCTCAGAGATAAGATAAAGGAATTTGACAAGGAGAATAAACAAGATGAATAAAAAATATGAAAACGCATCTATAAATAATGATGTTGTAATGTATTCAAAAGCAGTTGTAATGCGTAATTTGGCTCATATTCCATATCCTTTGAAGATGTCCGACGACGCAAAAAGAACCGTTACAAAGAAAGTGTTTGCCTGTATAAAAAATTCTCCGCTCGCTCGAGAATTTGATTTGATTAATACATCCGATATATCAAAAGCAAAAGCTTTGTCTTATGCTGAAAAAGGATTAATAAGTGAAGATTTCGCAAAAAAAGATTCTTCATTTCTTCTGTCAAAAAATGAAAGTATAAGCATAATGATAAATAATGAGGAACACATTGAAATCAACGCTTTTGCTCCGGGACAAAACATTCAAGAAGTATACAACAAAGCGAATGATGTCGATGATGTATTTATTAACGGATTGCAGATATCTTATTCAGACAAATACGGATTTCTAACTTCATCTCCGTTTAATCTCGGAACGGGGTTAAATGTTTCTGCAGTTCTTCATTTACCGGCTCTTGCAGAAAAGGGAATAATCCCTAAACTGTCAACTACGGTATCGAAGCTTGGATTTGTTCTTAAAGAAACATACCCAAACGGTTCAGGTAACTTTTATACACTTACAAATACTGTCACTCTTGGAATTACCGAACAGAATGCAATTGATAATTTAAACGCCGTGTGCAATCAAATTGTAGTTCAGGAAAGAAATGCAAGGGAGGCAATGAAAGATAATTCGGTTATAGAAGATAAAATTTATCGAACTTTGGGCATACTTAAACTTGCAAGGAAGTTATCGGTAGACGAATTTTTAAACAGCATTTCTTTAGTTCGCTTGGGCGTTTCTCTCGGATACTTTAATTATTCTTACGAGCTTATAGGGAATATGATTTATAATTTGTTTGATGCAACTCTTGTTGAGTCGTCAAAATCCGATTTGACTGAATCTATGTGCGAAACTTTAAGAGCACAGATTGTCAGAGAAAAACTGGCTTAGTAATGTCAGTATAAATATGTATAGAAAGGCGATGATATTATGTATCGTTTTAATTCATTCACAACTAAATCAAACGAGGTGCTTAACCTTGCGATAAAAAGTGCCGAAACTTACGGACACAATTATATTGGAACAGAGCATATTCTTATCGGCTTACTTTCAACCGATTCGGTTATTCCGGCTCTTACAAACAACGGAGTAACCTATGAAAATGTCGACCGGCTCATTCGTGAGGAAATCGGAGAAGGCAATCCTACTTCGCTTACTCCGGATGATTTTACTCCGAGAGCAAAGAGAATTATTGAAATTTCATTCCAAATTGCAAGAACAATGCATAATTCCTATGTAAGTGTTGAGCACATTCTTATTGCTCTTCTTAAAGAAGAGGATTGTTATGCCGTTAAATTCATTAACGAACTCGGAACCGATTCTCAAAAGATTCTTAACGATTTAATTTCAGATTTGAGTTCTAACAGTTATGAAACAGGCAACCAAACCAATTCAAAGAAAAAAGGTAAAAGCAAAACACCGACGCTTGATGAATTCGGTAAAAATCTTACCGAACTTGCAAAGCAAGGCAAAATCGACCCGGTTATCGGCAGAGAAAATGAAATCAAAAGGGTTATACAAATTCTTTCAAGGAGAAATAAAAACAACCCTTGCTTAATCGGTGAACCCGGTGTCGGTAAAACAGCTATTGCAGAGGGACTTGCTCTTAAAATTGTCAACGGAGAAGTTCCGGAAATGCTTGCCAATAAAACAATTTATTCTCTTGATTTAACTTCTATGGTCGCCGGAACAAAATACAGAGGCGATTTTGAAGAAAGAATTAAGAAAGCAATGGACGAGGTAAAAGACAATAAAGATGTAATTCTCTTTATTGACGAAATTCATAATATTATGGGTGCAGGTGCCGCAGAGGGTGCTGTTGACGCCGCTAATATTCTTAAACCGTCACTTGCCCGTGGTGAAATTCAGGTTATCGGTGCTACAACAATTTCCGAATACAGAAAAAATATCGAAAAAGACGCCGCACTCGAAAGAAGATTTCAACCTGTAACTGTCGGCGAACCGACCGAAAAAGAAACAATCGAAATACTCAAAGGACTTCGCGATAAGTACGAGGCACACCATAAAGTTAAAATTACCGATGAGGCAATCGAATCGGCAGTAAAACTTTCGTCAAGATACATCAATGACAGATTTTTGCCGGATAAAGCAATCGACCTTATTGATGAAGCTGCTTCTGTTGTAAGACTCAACGCTTATACTCTTCCTCAGAATTTGAAAGATATGGAAGATGAAATTAAGCGATTAAATGCAGAAAAACAATCTGCGGTTAATAACCAAAAATTTGAAGAAGCAGCAAAGTTAAGGGATAAATCAAACGAACTCACCAAACTTCTTGACGACGAAAAATCAAAATGGCAAAATTCTTCAAACCACGATGTTAAGGCAGTTTCAAGCGATGAAATTGCTCAGGTTGTATCCTCATGGACCGGTGTACCTGTAAGTCAACTTACAAAAGAAGAAAGTGAAAGACTGCTTAATATGGAAAACATTCTTCACGAAAGAATTGTCGGTCAGGATAAAGCTGTCAGTGCTATTTCCAAGGCTATACGCAGAGGCAGAGTCGGACTTAAAAATCCTAACAGACCTATCGGTTCGTTTATTTTCCTCGGTCCGACCGGTGTAGGCAAAACAGAACTTTGTAAATCTCTTGCAGAAGCAATGTTCGGTGACGAAAACGCAATTATCAAACTCGATATGTCTGAATATATGGAAAAGCATACGGTATCAAAGCTTATCGGTGCTCCTCCGGGATATGTCGGCTTTGACGAGGGTGGACAGCTTACTGAAAAAATCAGAAGAAAGCCGTACAGCGTCGTACTTTTTGATGAAATTGAAAAAGCACATCCCGATGTTTTCAATATGCTTCTTCAAATCCTTGAAGACGGTGTATTGACCGATTCTCAAGGCAGAAAAGTATCTTTTAAAAACTCTATAATCATTATGACTTCAAATGTCGGAGCCACAAAGATAACAGATGAAAAACTTGCACTCGGTTTCGGACAGGAAGACGGCAAAAAAATGTCCATTGAAGATTTGGTAATGCCGGATCTTAAGAAAACATTTAAGCCTGAATTTCTTAACCGTCTTGATGATATTATCGTATTCAATCAGCTTGAACAAAGCGATATTGAAGAAATAGCAAGGCGTATGCTTAAATCTCTTAAAAAGAGAACTGCAGATTTGGGAATTGACCTTGAGTTTACAAATTCTGCAATTACAGAACTTGCAAAAGAGGGATTTGATAAAACTTACGGTGCAAGACCGCTCCGTCGTGCAATACAATCAAAAATCGAAGACCGATTGTCAGAACTTATTTTGGATAAAACAATCGACAAAGGTTCTAAATGCACTGTTGATTATGAAGACGGCGAATTCAAATTTAACTCCTAAAATATAAAAAAATACGGCATAGAGAATTTCTTTATGCCGTATTTTAATAAAATCCTTGAAAACCTACTAAAATGGTGGTATTATTATTTTAGGACAGGAGATGATAATTTGAAAATTTCTACAAAAGGCAGATATGCACTGCGTATGATGATTGATTTGGCACAAAATCAAGGCGACGGATATGTGTCTTTAAAAGATATTGCAAACAGACAGGAAATATCGAAAAAATATTTAGAACAAATTGTGGCTATTCTGAATAAGCCGGATATTTTGCGTACAAACAGAGGTTATCAGGGCGGATACCGCCTTGCAAAAAAAGCAAATGAATATACTGTAGGAGATATTCTTCGCCTCACCGAGGGCGGTATAGCTCCGGTGTCTTGCCTTGAAAACTCTCCGATTATCTGCGACAGAGCGGATACCTGTGTAACTTTACCTGTATGGAAAGGTCTTTACAGAGTTATATCCGAATATGTTGACAGTATTACATTACAGGATATAATTGATAAGAATTCGGATATTTCTTCGTTTGATTATGTAATTTAAGGAGCTTATATGAGAAATCACGAAGTCACAGTAAGTCATAATCTTCTTGATGAAAACGGTCATCTTATTGAACCGGGTTGGAGTAAAACTCTTATTCAAAAATATGACAGAAGTATGATTAAAAAGCGTAAAACAAGAATTAAAGAATGGGATTATTACTATATAATGTCTAATTCCAATGATTTTTGTTTATGCCTTACAATATCCGATTTAGGATACTTGGGTATGTACAGCGTTAGTTTTGTTGACTTAAAAAATGCGGTTGAGCATACCCAATCCGAGCTTACTGCTTTTCCGCTCGGTAAAACAAATTTACCGCCGACTTCAGCTATAGGTGATGTGGCATTTAAAAATAAAAATCTTGATATTTCATTTGCTCATTCGGGTGATTCGAGAATTATTAGTGTGAATTATCATACTTTCGATAACAAACAGGGGATAGCTTGCGATATCAAACTTACCGATGAACCACAGGAAAGTATGGTAATCGCTACTCCTTGGGCAGAAGACAAAAAGGCTTTTTATTATAACCAAAAAATCAATTGTATGCGAGCAAGCGGAACGGTTACTTATAAAGGCAAAGTTTATACTTTAAATCCCGAAGCGGATTTTGCCGGTCTTGACTGGGGCAGAGAAGTTTGGACAAAAGATAATTATTGGTATTGGGGTTCCGGCTCGGGTCAGATAGACGGCGTTCCGTTTGGATTTAATCTCGGGTACGGTTTTGGCGACACATCTGCCGCGACCGAAAATGTTATTTTTTACAACGGTAAAGCAAACAAATTTGACGATATAATCTTTAACATCAGTGAAAACTATACCGATCCGTGGACATTTAAGTCCTCCGACGGGAGATTTGATATGAATTTTACTCCTATTATCGACCGCAATGCGTTAATTGATGTTAAAATCATAGTTACAGACCAGCACCAGGTTTTCGGTAAAATGAACGGCACTGCCGTGCTTGATGACGGAACAAAAATTGAATTGAAAGATTTTCTCTGCTTTGCCGAGAAAGTACATAATAAATATTAATGAAAACATTTAATAAAATTTACGATTTGGCAAATAAAATTGAAAACGAACTTGATTTTGATTATAGAGCCGAATCACATAAAATAGAAACATTTGATGAATTCTATCAAAATATTATTTCACCTTATGAACAAGGGTACAAAATTTATTTCAGAGGTGAGCGTATAAGAAGTATAGACAGACCTCTTATGCCTTCACTTTACAGAAAAAGGAATATGCTTCTTAGTGATGACGAATCATTTGCACAGTATAATTCCGAAAGGTTACTTAGATTTTACCGTGATTTTCCCGAATATACGGGATTGTTTGAAAAAACCATAGGTAAAGTAACCGAGGATAGTTTGTACTCATTTTTAAGCTTTTCTCAGCATTACTTCGGGCTCAGTCCACTTATCGATTTAACCAAAAATCCGTTTGTTTCTCTTTCTTTCGCATTGAAAAACAGGAACGAATATACAGAGGATATACTCTTTTATACCGTTGAAATAAAAAAGGATAACGACTATACATCTCAACTTGATGTTGCAAATAAATGGATAAAAGATTATAATGTTATTGTGTTTAGAGAACTCGGTATGCCTAACACGGAGCTTTCAAAAGAACTTAGTAAAGATTATTTACTTAAATATAAAGAGTACGGAAAAGAAAATTTGCTTAAATATAAGGACTTGCTTGAGGAAATTAAGGGTAGGTCAATATTTGACCTAAATGCTCCCACAGCAAAGCTTATTGATGTTCCGACGAACGATTTAATGCGTTTCCAACAAGGCGTCTTTTTGCTTCTCGACGATTTCACGGTTCTCGGCAACGGCTATCTCACAAAGAAAATCAGAGATGATTTTGCTATTAAAAAATGGATTATAAGCAAAGAAATTTGCCCCGAGCTTTTAGAGTATCAAAAGAAGAAGGCACCGTTTTATAACTATGAAACAATAACCGACTTATCAAAGGCAGTCGGTCAAATTAAAAAACTATATTTTTAGGAAGTGAATACTTATGCAAAACTTGGATCAATATTCAAAAAATGTACTTATCTTATGCATCGTTCTGTTCTTTTTGGTATTTATTGGATTTTTAATTTCTCTTTTTACTTCTTTGGCAATTAATTATGACGCAAAAGCAAAGGGAATAAAAAACAGAGTACTGTTTGCCGTTTTGGGATTTTTCTTTCCGTTTATTATTGCAATTGTATATTTAATTGTCAGAAATAATTTGAAAAAAATCCAACCGAAGATTTGCAATTGTTGCGGCTTAACGGTTGATACATCAACAAATGTATGTCCAAAATGCAGTTCAACACAGTTCACCGATTATCTTATTTACGGCAACGAAAAATTCCGTAAAAGAGCAAAAGTATATTCAATTACCACAGTTGTTTTGTATGTAATAAGCTTGATATTTAGCTTTGTTATACAACTCTCTGGGTTCTTTTATACAGCAAACTTTGCTCGTGATAAGAGTGATTACAATTATGACAACGGTTATCAATACAATTATGATGATGACGACAGTTTTGATTATGACGATTTTTTTGACCAGTTCAAAAGCGGTCAATATGACAGCGACGATTACGACGATTACACAGGATAAACTTTTATTATTTTAACTTTATGGCTTTGCTTTTATTTGAGTAAAGCCTTTTTTATTTTTAATGCCCATATTGCAAATATTTCTCTTGTGAAATACGGCACCCTGAGTATCGGTATACTTTTTGCAGGTAAGGAAGATGCTTTTAAGTCAAGCATATTTGCATATTCTGTTGCTCTCAAAATATGATATTCGCTTGTCGCTACAGCCATATTTTTTGACAAACCTTGTTTGTCAATTATTTTTTTGGAAAATGCCATATTTTCGTATGTTGATGTTGAATTTTCTTCTTTAATAAGTCTGTCGGTATTGATTCCGTACTCTGTCATAAGATTGTACATACATTCGGCTTCACTTATTTCTTCGTCTGAACCTTGACCGCCTGATAATATAGCAATGGATTTTTCGTTTATTTTCATATATTCAGCTGCGACCTGACAGCGTTTAGTTAGAGCTTTTGACGGTACTTTGCCTTTTACTCTGCATCCAAGCACAATAATCGTTGTTTCTTTTTCTGCATTGTTTTTGATAGCTGAAATAATTTTAAAAAGTGTTGTGAAGAACAATGTGAAGAATATGATAAATAAAATCAAAAATATTATAATCAATGCTTTCCCTACAGGGTATTTATAAAATACTTTGATTTCTTCAAAAACCAACGAGCAAATTATTATAAAACTGCCTAATGCTATTCCAAAAATATTCCCTAAATTCACTTTCGATTTGTAAAGCGGGGAAATGTATACGAAAATTATTAATACTCCGAATAATATTATAACAGTTTTCATCAAATCACCTTTGTATATTTTATACAAATACACTATCATAATTAGTCGTTTTTGTAAATAATTTTATAAAGTTTAGATAAAAATAGTGACAAACGGTTTTGCATATGATATTATTTACTTGCTTTAATTAAGTAAAGCACGCTATATAACAAACTAAATTAAGAGAGGGATAGTTTATGGCTTATGTTGATGAGATACTTGAGTATCTTGAAAGAAAAGATTATTACGAACCGGAATTTATTCAGGCTGTAAGTGAAGTGCTTAATTCATTGCGTCCTGTAATTGATGCAAATGAGAAAAAATACCGTCAGGTTGCTCTTCTTGAAAGACTTATAGAACCCGAAAGAATTCTTCGCTTTAGAGTTCCGTGGATTGATGACAACGGACAGGTACATGTAAATCGTGGCTACCGTGTTCAATTCAACTCGGCAATCGGTCCTTATAAAGGCGGTTTAAGACTTCATCCAAGCGTAAATCTCGGCATTGTAAAATTCCTTGGTTTTGAACAGATTTTCAAAAATTCTCTTACAGGTCTTCCTATCGGCGGCGGTAAGGGCGGCTCTGACTTTGACCCTAAGGGCAAGAGCGACAGAGAGATTATGATGTTCTGTCAAAGCTTTATGACCGAGCTTTGCAAAGTTATCGGTGCCGATACAGACGTTCCTGCCGGAGATATCGGTACGGGTGCAAGAGAAATCGGATATATGTTCGGTCAGTATAAGAGAATTCAGGGCACTTATGAGGGTGTACTTACAGGTAAAGGTCTCTCATTTGGCGGCTCACTTGCAAGAACCGAAGCTACCGGTTACGGTCTCCTTTATTTGACGGAAGAAATGCTCAAATGCAACAATTCTTCTATCG
>CAVBQD010000021.1:0-18339 GCA_963597385.1 bacterium
TTTCATGAGTGCCCGACAATTCGGAAGCAGAAACATATATAATGTATATACCATGTTGAGAGCAAGTTGCAATTGTTTGTGTTGTTTTACCTTCGCCGGCTCTTCCCTCTATCGCCAAGAACATAGGTGCTTGAAAATAATGATTGTCAGGCAAGTATAATGATACAATATGAGTTAACACATTCTGTTCAAATACTTTAGAGGTTTTAATAAATGAATATTGATAGTCGTTTGGTTCAATAAGAATATATTCTTTTCCCACAATTTTTCTTGTCCCTACATTATCCTCTTTCAAATTTTCAAGATTCTTTTGTAAAAAGTCCATATAATTTTCTCCTTATAATATTTCTACATCTTTATTCGAACGACTCATTGTTAATCTTGCACCCATTTTTTCAAAGTATGCAGGGTCATTAATGTCCATGTTTTCTAATTCAGAATCACTTACTATAAATCGGTTAATAATGATTGTTTTATCAACAGGCTCAGCCTCAATGCTTGTTGGACTTGGTGGAATTTCAACCTTGTCAGCACGATTATCTGCCTCAGGTGTTTTTGGTTCTTCTTTTGATACGGTTTCAGTAGATGATTTACTTTTCCTATGGAACACAACATTAAATATAGCTATAGCGATATCTTTAATTGCATTAATTACAGTTATAATTATTTTTCCCTTCATTAATAAAACTCCCTGTAAATATTCTTTAATTACATAAATAAACGAATATGTATAAAAAGTCAACTGTTTCTACAAAATAATTATTTTGTGCTTCATTACCGTTGACGAAAAGTTCAAAAGCGTATTTTAACAAAAGATAGGAGATGATAATATACAATCAAATTTAGTACCGCTAATTATTGCTTCAACAGTGATGGGAGTGGTTTTTCTTCTCATCACTGTTTTTTCATACATATACAGTTTGAACAGTATAAAAAGTAAAACAGTTGGCGACGGACAGCATGGCACAGCTTGTTTTGCGTCAAAAAATGAAATAAGAAAAACATACAAGGAAATTCCATTTGAAGTTGAATTATGGAGACAAGGTAAAAATCTTCCGGAAATTCAAGGTACTCTTGTAGGACAAAAAACGATTGGGAAATGGACAAAAGCATTAATAGATGACGGAGATGTTCATACTTTAATGATTGGTGCTGCCGGAGTCGGCAAAACAGCATATTTTTTATATCCTAATTTAGAATTCGCATGTGCCTCAGGAATGAGTTTCATAACCTCGGATACTAAAGGTGATTTATACAGAAACTATGGAGAAATTGCAAAAAAATACTATGGATATAATGTATCAGTTATTGATTTAAGAAATCCAACAAGATCAGATGGATTCAATCTTTTGTATCTGGTTAATAAGTATATGGATCTTTGGAAAGAAAATGAAGATGAGATTTCTTACAAAGCTAAAGCTGAAAAATATGCCAAAATAACATCAAAGACAATTATATCAAGCGGCAGTGACACTTCTTCATACGGACAAAATGCATACTTTTATGATGCGGCAGAAGGTCTATTAACGGCATCAATTCTATTAGTATCTGAATTTTGTCCAAAAGGAGCTCGTCATATAATAACTGTTTTTAAAATTATACAAGAACTATTGAAAAAGGAAGATTCGAGTAAGAAAAATGATTTCTCAAAAATAATGGATTTACTTCCGGATGAACATAAAGCAAAATGGTTTGCCGGAGCAGCACTTAATACATCTGATCAATCAATGGCATCAGTTATATCAACAACGCTTTCAAGGTTAAATACATTTTTAGATAGTGAAATAGAATCAATACTTTGTTTTGATACTTCATTAGATGCAGAAAAATTTTGCAATACAAAATCAGCCGTATTTTTGGTTATGCCTGAAGAAGACTCAAGTAAATATTTTATGATTTCTTTAATTGTTCAACAATTATACAGAGAAATCTTATTGGTCGCAGATGAAAAAGGTGGTAAATTAGACAACCGGGTTATGATGTATCTTGATGAAATGGGTACAATACCGAAAATTGAATCGGCAGAAATGATGTTTTCGGCTTCAAGATCAAGGAGAGTATCAATAGTTGCAATAATACAATCATTTGCCCAGCTAAATCAAAATTATGGAGAAAATGGTGCAGAAATTATAACTGATAATACGCAATTGACTATATTCGGAGGCTTTGCACCTAATTCTAAATCTGCTGAAATTTTATCAAAAGCAATGGGAAATAGAACGGTTATGTCAGGATCAATAAGTAAGAGTAAAAACGACCCTTCGCAATCATTACAAATGATTGAAAGACCACTTATGACGCCTGATGAATTGAAATCAATGCCAAAAGGACAATTTATTGTAATGAAAACGGGTTCGAATCCAATGATTTCAAAATTGAAACTTTTCTTTAAATGGGGTATAAAATTTAATGATACATATAAGCTTACTGAAAGAGAAAAAGAAAAAATAAAATATTCAAGTAAGAATGAATTAACACAAGAAATATTAAAAAGATATCCAAGAACTGACAGATTAAATAAAACCGTTAATAACAGTGATACGCCATATAGTTATACACAAAAAACTAGAAGAGCACCAAGGTTTGATAATTATTAAAACGTTTATGCACATAAAATATACTTTTTTGTAAATAATCCAAATACTAAAAGTTATTTGAGTTATAATATCATAAATAATTACAGATTGGATGTTTTATATGAAATCAAATTTAAAATACATGCTTACTAATTGGCTAAAGTGGGATCCGAAAAGTCTAACCTATTTTCTTATCCGAGTTCCTGCTTTGGTGTTTCAGCCGATTGTAACCGCATACATACCAAAAGCGATGATTGACTGCATTAACGAGGGGGTAACGGTTGGCAGACTTATTATTGTTGTTGCACTATTGAGCGTTCTTGTTGCGTTGACAACATGGCTTGCACCATTTATGCAGGAGCTTTTAAACGGTAGCGCACGCATCATCCGTATGCGCTATGCCGTTTTGGCTTTTCACAAAAATCTTAACACTAATTACACAAATATAGAAAGCCTTGAAGGCAGAGAAAAGAATAAAAGAGCAATGGAATTTTACCGAAGCTACTATTCATCATCTGCCGATGTTCTTGATACCTGCAATCAGCTTCTGGTTTGTATTGTGGGCGTTATAACCTCTCTTGCACTCATCTATAAAATCAATATCATTATGATACTGATTATCCTTGCGACCTGTGTTGCCGAATTTATTTTACTGAAATACCTAAACAAAAAAGAAAAGGGCGTTAAGGATGCAAGAAGCAGTATTTTCGTTAAGTTTGATTATTACTATTCATTGAGTAAGGATTTAACTGCCGCAAAAGATATACGGCTTTACGACTTTACCGACTATTTCTTGTATGCGGTTGCAAGACTGATTAACGGCTTGGAGAATATAACCTCAAAATATATGCACCAAAGCATTAAGGTTGGCGGAACAAGGGCACTTCTCAACCTCGCACGTGAGCTTGTTGCATACGCTTATCTTACATATTTAGTGTGCCAAAAAAGGCTTTCCGTTTCCGATTTTATTTTCTATTTTGGCATTATAACAGGATTTTCAAATTGGATAACAAATGCGGTGTTTCAATATTCAAATATTGAGCGTTGCTGTAACGACTGTGCCGCATTTCGTGAATTTATCGAAAGTAACGGGGAAAGTAAAAGCAAGCCAAGTGCTGATTTTGATGATATTGAATCAATTGAATTTAAAAATGTTTCGTTCACATATCCATCTGCCGAAAACAGCACAATAAACGATATGTCATTTAAGGTAAATATGGGCGAAAATATAGCAATAGTTGGCGAAAACGGTGCAGGCAAAACAACAGCAATAAAGCTGCTTTGCGGCCTTTATTATCCCACTAAGGGTGATATTTTAATAAACGGAAAAAGCAGTCGTGATTTTTCGAGTGAAAGCTATTTTGATTTGTTTTCTGCGGTATTTCAGAACTACGGCTTTTTGCCTATGACCATAGCGGAAAACATCTGCGCATCAACCGATTACGATAGGGAAAGGCTTTATTCTGCATTTGAAAAGGCAGGTATTGCCGATAAAATCAACAGCCTTGATAAAAAAGAAAACACTTTTATGATTAAAGATGTTTACAAAGACGCAGTTGATTTTTCGGGCGGAGAAAAGCAAAAGCTATTGCTTGCCAAGGCTATTTACAAAAATGCACCAGTGCTTATCCTTGACGAGCCTACCGCTGCGCTTGACCCAATTGCAGAAAATGAGTTGTATCTCAAATACAACGAAATGACCGACAATAAAATATCCTTTTTCATTTCCCACAGACTTTCCTCAACCCGATTTTGCGACAGAATTTTGTTTATTAAAGACGGAAAAATCGCAGAAAGCGGAACTCACGATGAACTTATGGCACTCAAAGGCTCTTATTACAGAATGTATCAGCTTCAAAGCTACTATTATAAAGAGATGGGAGGTGAGGCGGTATGAAAAAAATAAAAATCGTTTTTTCTGCTTTTAAAGAAATACATCGCCTTGAAAAGCGATTGCTACCCACCTCAATAGTTTTTGCAATCGTTACGGCGGTTATGCCGTTTATCAACATTTGCTTCACCTCAAAAATAATAGATTTGCTTGATGTCGGAACAAGTATGAGCGACCTTGCGGTATATATCGGCTTGGCGGTTGGAATTAATGCTGTTTTATTCTTCATCAATTACTTTTTAGGTGATATTTACTTTGTGTTCCGCTCGCTGATGTATAACAAGGAGCTTCAAAACATATCCGCAAAGCTTTTTAAAGCGGAATATCAAAAGCTTGAAAGCAGTGATTTTAAAGAGCTTATACATAAGCATTCCGAGGCACAGGACAGAGTTTTCTCGTCATTTGTGCAGTTTAGCTGGATGATGCGTGATTTTATTTCGGGAGTGGTAACGATGATAATTTCCGTTATTATCATCATTCCGCTTTTGAAAATCGGATTTACCAAAACAGGTGATACATATTTTGAAAGACCCGTTTTTCTGCTAACGATTTTCGGTGCAATAGCAATAATGGCGGTTATTATCCTTATCATTGCAACGCAGATGAACAAGGCGTGGTTTAAAGCAAGCGACAAATATTCACGTCTTGACAGAATTTTTTACTATTTTCTAAATATGTTTTCCGATTACAACACCGGAAAGGAAATCCGCATTTATAAAGAGCAGAATTTGATTGAGCACACCGCAACGGATAAACTGCTGACAGACGGCGAAAAGCTGCTTAAAAAGGCTTCGCTTCACACCGCAAAATCAAGCTCGTTTGTTGCAATCCTCGGTGCACTTGTGGGATTTGGGATTTATCTTTTTATCGGCGTTAAGGGCTTATACGGTTTATTCGGAATAGGCTCGCTTGTGCTTTACTGCGGTTCCTTTATGCAGATAATAAACGGCATTATGAAAATAGCGGTAACTTTTGGCAAAACAGAAGAAATGGTGCCGCTTGTGAATTATTATTTTGATATTATGAAAACCAAGGATGAAATGACATACGGCAGTAAAGAACTTAATTTAACGGATAAATTTGAAATTGAATTTAAAAATGTTTCGTTCAAGTATCCTAATACGGAAAGCTACGCCCTCCAAAACATCAACCTTAAAATCAACAATGGAGAGCACCTTGCGGTTGTTGGCAGGAACGGAAGCGGCAAAACCACCTTTATCAAGCTTATATGCAGACTTTATGATGCCACAGACGGTGAGATATTTATAAATGGTATCAATATTAAGGAATACTCAAAGGAAAGCATTATTAAGCTGTATTCGGTTGTATTTCAGGATTTTAAAATCTTTTCAACAACGCTTGCGCAGAATATTTCGGCAAATGAGGAATACGACAAAGAAAGGCTTTATGATACACTCGACAAAGCAAATATAAAAGACAGAGTGCTTGCTATGGAAAACAAGGAAAGCACCTATCTTTATAAGGATTTGGATAAATCCGGTGTTGAAATATCCGGCGGCGAGGCACAGAAGCTTGCGCTTGCAAGAGCACTTTACAAGGATAGTCCTGTGGTTATTCTTGACGAGCCTACTGCGGCTCTTGACCCCGTTGCTGAGAATGAAATATATAATCGCTTTAATTCCTTTGTTGACAACAAAACAGCGATTTATATTTCCCACAGACTATCAAGCTGTGTGTTCTGCAATCGCATAGCAGTATTTGATAAATCACAGCTTGTTGAAACCGGCACACATCAAGAATTACTTAATGCAAATGGCAAGTACAGCGAACTTTGGAATGCTCAAGTAAAATATTACAATTGAAGAAGGAAAAACTAATTAATGAATGAGTTTATATTAAAAATCAATGAAAATCCAACATTAAGAGAGTTACACAACACCGCTTTTTCCTTTTCTGTGTTAGAAAAGGAAGAAATACCAAAATCTTGGATCTTAACAAATTTTTTTGTTTTACGATATGATCAAACATTAACTTATAATGTTAAATTCTTTTTGAAATGGGGTTGTTTTTCGAGAAAATTCGTTTTCTATTATGATAATATGAATATTATTGAAAAGTTGATTATGTATATTGATCGTGGATATTATATATATATGGAGCTTAATGAATATTATATTCCAAATAGACCAGCATATAAAAACCATAATTTTTATCATGATTTATTAATATACGGATACAATAAAAGCAATCAAAATTTTTCAACTATTGCGTATAATAAAGATGGTTTGTATAAATCGCAATTAATATCTTTTACAAACATAATTGAAGCGTATTGTAACTATAAGTATAAATACGAGCTTAAAATTATGCCATTTTGCGTTTCAAAAAACTACAACTTTGAAAAGTTTGATAAAAATACAATAAAGAAGAATTTTAAAAGAATGTTATATTCATCTAATAATCGTATAGGAAATAATGCGTATAACGAATTAATAAACCACATAGATCATATGATTGATAAAAATGAAAAACTAGATTTGAGGGCATTTAGGACAATTTCCGAACATGCTAAAACGTTAATTTATTTAAATGATTTTTTCAATATTAAGCAAGAAGATTTTGATAATTTATTAGAATTGAAAAAGAAAGCTGATTATATATTCTTTTTGGCAATTAAATATAACTTAACATTGTCTAATAGCACAATAAAAAAAGTTAAGAAAAATACTATAGAATATATAAATAGTCAAAAAAAACTTTTAGAGAAACTATATGAAATGATTTTTAAATGATTATTAATTTTTACTATCCTTTTATAAAAAACAAAAGAAACATAAAAAATAATAATTAACATAACCAATAAGGGGGGACAGATTTAATTCTGTCTCTTTTGTTGTTACAAATGGAGGTGATAATAATTTATAATAATTTTGAAGATGTTCCTATTATTATGTCTGTTCCGCAAGTTGCAGAAATTTTAGGAATCTCAGCTGTAAGTCTCTACAAACTCATTCAAAAAGATAAAACATTTCCAGTAATAAATATAGGCAGAAGAAAAACAGTTCCAAAGGAACAATTGAGAATATGGATAGAGAATAATTGCAAGCGGTGATTTGTAATGCTTTTGTAACATGTATTGCTGGATAAATGACCTTCTTTGTGATATTGTGGTCTTGAAAAAAAGAAAGGAGAATCATTATGGCTAAAAGAAATAATGGTATGGGAACACTAAGAAAACGAAAAGATGGCAGATGGGAAGGTAGGTTTAATGCGGGAGTGGATGAAAATGGTAAAAAACAAGTAAAATATATACTTGCTAAAACCAAGACCGAATGTAATGAAAAATTGGAGAAAGCAATTAAAGAGTATGAAGAAGCACAGCTGATTTTAAATCGCTGTGCTTTTCTTAATAATGCTAATCCAACACTTGAGGAATGGTATGAAATATGGATGGAATCATTCTGCAAAGCGAGTGTAAAAGAATATACAGCAAACGGATATAAGCAATATTTTAATGCTAAGATAATACCCAAAATAGGAAATATTAACATTAAAAATTTAACTACAGTTGTATGTCAACAATTTTTAATGGACTTGTATCAAAACGGAAGAATAAGAAATACTAAATCGAAAGGTAACGGATTGTCGGTAAAAGCAGTCAAAGATATTAAAATTGCACTACAAACCTGTTTGCAAAAAGCGGTAGATGAGGAACTTATACCAACTAATCCTTGTAAGAAAGTTCAGTTACCAAAGGATGAACCCAAAGATATGCAAACACTGAAAGCAAATGAACTTGCGGCATTTCTGCAAGAAACAAAGGATTCCGGTTGCTATGAGTTTTATCTGCTTGAAATCACAACAGGCTTACGACTTGGTGAAATACTTGCACTGACTTGGGATGATCTTGATATGAAAAACAAAACTATATCTGTAAACAAGCAAGTGCAGAGAATCAAAAGTGAACTTAAAGCGACGACTCCTAAAACAGCGGCGTCAATTAGAAAAATCAGTATATGTGACGAGTGCTTAAATCAATTAATTATTTTAAGGAGCAGACAACGATTGAATACAAAACTGATCTTTCCGTCACCAATTACAAATGGCTACAGAGATCCATCATCAATAACACGAAAATTGCACCGAATGCAAAAACGGGCAGGTGTACCGCAAATACGTTTTCACGATTTGCGACACAGCTTCGCAACCTTATCGCTTGAACAAGGAATGGATATTAAAACAATATCACATATGCTTGGACACACCGATGCAGGTTTTACAATGAATACTTATATGCATGTAACAGATTCAATGCAACAAACGGTTGCAAACGCTATGGGAAACCTGGTCGCAGAAAAAGAAAATGAAAAACGCATAAAAATAATACAGTACACAGCATAAAACAGAGAAACAGGCAGTCTTGATGTAAAAATCAAGACTGCCTGTTTTTTCTTTGAAAAGCGATGTGGTCAAATTGTGGTCATGTGGATTATTTTTATGATAAATATGTTATAAATATTAACGAGAAAGGCAAATATGGAGATTTTAATTTTCGAATAAAAACTTTATTTATTATTTGATTAATAAATTCAATTTGAAAAATTATAAAAAGTAAAAAGTCCCGAAAACGCAGTGTTTACGGGACTTTTTGGTACGCTGGAAGGGACTCGAACCCCCGACCTACTGGTTCGTAGCCAGTCACTCTATCCAGCTGAGCTACCAGCGCATACCAATAAAAATATATCAACTTATTCAGTTGTTAACAAAATATCCACAAGTCGACCTTGTGTTTCGTAGCCAGTCACTCTATCCAGCTGGGCTACCAGCGCATATGCAAGCGTTTTTCACTTGCGGAAATTACTATAACACATTGCACAACAAAATGCAAGTGTTTTTTTACAATTCAACAATTATTTTTGCGGATTTTCGACAATGAACCTTTCAAGTATATCCGCCGACATTTTTACAAGTTCACTGCAAGGACGCTTTTTATAATACTTTTCTGTTCGTTTTTCGGGTTGCGGACTGTCAAATCCGTTTTTTGCAAGTCCCAAAAGTTCGCGACAAACGACAGAGCCGTTTTCGTCTTTAAATTCGCCTGCGACCTGCTGAATTTGCTCATAAAGTTTTGTCTTTATTGCGTTATCCTTTGGGTCACTGTAGCCGTAAAGTGCCGACATAACAAACGCCGTACCGCTAACAGTTCCGCAAACTTCTCTCATTCTGCCCATTCCGCCGCCGAATCCTCCGGTAAGACGAGCTACAGTATCGTTTTCCATACCGATTTCATCGGCAAATGCAAGTGCGACAGCCTGTGAGCAGTTATAGCCCTGTTCAAAATAGTTTTTTGCTACATCGCCCTTAGACATTATTCGTAATCCTCCGAAACATCGGTGATATCGGTAAACACAGCCTCAAGGCTTGTATCGCCTTTTACTGTAAATGTATAAACCTCATTAGATGATACTCTTTTGCCGTTTTTGTACCAACCGTCAAACTCATAATTATCATCCGCTCTTGCAATAACGGTACATTTTTCACCCTCGGAATATGAGCCGTCACCTTCGACCTCGCCGCCCTGAGAACAGCTTACGCTGACATCATATTCAGTGGCAGCTTGAGTAGTTGTTTGTGTGGTTGTCTGCGTTGTTGTTTCGGTAGTTGTAGGAGCAGCCGTAGTTGTCATTGTTGTTGATTGCTCTGTAGTCGTTGAAGAAATGCTGACAGAAGTATCCTCAACATTTTTATTCTTCTTTGAGTTATTGATAAGCACAGCGGCAAGAGCTGCAACCACAATAGCAAGAACAACAGCAAGGACAACTATTATAAGTATAGTCTTTTGCTTTTTACTTTCATAATCGTTATTATCAACTTCGCCGTTTCTTCCACGAGACTGACCCTGAACCGGTCTTTGATTGGACTGAACTGCCGGAGCAACCCTTGTCTTGCCCATATCATCGTTTGCAATCTCGTTTTCGTCATCCTCATCATAGAGCGGTGAACCGCAATTTTGGCATATATATAAATTTTCGTCATTTTCGCTTCCGCAGTTTTTACATCTCATAATGTATCCCTCCGCATTTTTGATAATTATAACACATATAATGGTATTATACAATATTATTTTAACATTATTTTTTAACAAAAAATTTATTAGATTTTAATTAATTTTGAATTAATTTTCATTTACCTATTGACTTTTTAGGCAATTTGTAATAAATTTATGATGTAAATGTTTTCTATAAAGACGAAAGCAGATTAAGGAAAGGGGATTCCCATAAATGAAGAAACTAATCAAAAGAATTACATGTTTGGTTTTGGTTGCTGCTCTTGTAGCTTCTCTTGCAGGATGTGCAAAACTTAACTATGTAACAAACGGAACAATTCAAGCTATTAACGAAGTTAAATCCGGTGAATGGCAGAACACAGGCGACGAAGCAGGCGACGATGCCGCAACAGAGGAAGATACTTCTGTTCTTGACAAGTCATTTGAAGCCGGCACATACGGCGGAGTTGAATTTAAGGATCTTAACGATGTTGCAAGCTACTATGTTGAAGCATACAACTACACAAAGACTCTTACAGCTCAGTACAAAGATGCTGACGGCAAAACTCAAACATTCTACAAATTACTCGGTTCTGAAAACCTTGAAGTCGGCGATGTTATGATTGACGGCAAGGCAAACAGCACAATCAACAGCCTTGTACCAAGCATTGTAGGTCCTATGTTTGACGCTAACATTTACGGTCTTGTACCGAGCGGCAACAGAGACCCTGAGCTTGATAACAACCTTGATGACGACACAAGAAAGAACGACCACGATTACAGAACATCGACTTTGACAGGTGACGACATTCTTGACGCAAGCGTTGTTGACAATGGCGACGGCACAATCACAATGACAATTCAGCCTAAGCAGGAAGAACTTGCTTTCCGTGGCGAAGGCTCACAGGGATCATTCTTTGAAGTTCTCGGCGATATCACAGCAGCTGTAAAGAGCATCAGCGTTCTTTCGTTCACAGAGGGCGATGCTTCCGATAATGTAAAGGTTATGTACAAAGGCGGCACAGGTGTTGTTACAATCGACACAAAGACAAAGGAAATCACTGCCGCAAAATATGTAATGATTGCTAATGTTGATGTAACACACGCATCAATTGCTATCATCAAGGATAAGAGTGCTTCTGTAAAGATTACTTACACAAACGAATATCCTGCTTCAGACGATTACCTTAAAGAGCGTAGAGGCGTTGTAAGACTTTAATCGTCCGCAATAATTAAACAAAGTGTAAAGGCTATGGAAAAGTCCATAGCCTTTTGTTGTGCGTAAAATTCAAAATAATGTGTTATACATTGTATATCATAACGGTTTCTGTGAACTGCGTATCTAAAAACGGCTTACAATAAGCAACGGTGAAGTCTTTTGATTGCATATAATCTATATGTTTTTTGCTGAATGTATCATAAACGAGCGTTATGTCTTCCCTATCGGCAAATTCAACTGCTTCGTCAATCAACAACTTCAAAGCGTCAAAATTATCGTTCGGTGCACAGTAGAGAGTCAACACCATCGCTTGTTTGTTGCCCGGCAACAAGGTGTCGCAAATTCCCTCAAGGTTTTCCTTGTGAACAAACACCTTTGATGAAAAGCTGTATTTCTTCAATCTTTGACCGGACGCACCTTTGAATTTATACTCAAAATCCGCGGGGTCAACCAAAGTTGCGACTGCGGTTGCGTGGCTGTCTATAAACACATATTCATCATCAACCAGACGAGGAAGATAATACCTCATATAATCATATATGAAGTCCTTGCGTTTGTTTATATCACTGCAAAAGAACATAAACAAAGGGTCTTTTATAAATCTTTCGCCAAAGCGTGCAGACACGGCTTTGAGCGTTTTTTTGTCAATCTCATTAATATACATTTAATCAATCCCCGAGAGTTTAGCCTCTTTAATTAATTTTTTTGTCGTCACACGGAACATAACCGCAGCCAAAATAATACAGCAAGTGTCGGCAATAGGTTGAGCCCAAATTACTCCGTCAAGTCCCGCAATTTTATTCATAATAAATAACATAGGCAAGAAAATCAAGCCCTGTCTGCCTGCTGCAAGAACAAGCGATTGAGCACCTTTGCCCATTCCCTGAAAAGCAAAGTTAATAATAAACATAATGCCGAGGAATGTGCCAGGAGCCATAAGTGCGGTAATCATTTTTACGCCGTATTCTATAACGGCTTCGTCATCAATGAACATACCGATAACCTGCCGTCTGCACAAAACATAGAAAACCGTTACGCTTGCACCGATAATCACATTGCACATCATACCGAAACGAATACTGCTACGCATTCTGTGATATTTTTTTGCACCGTAGCAATAGCCGACGAGCGGTTGAATTCCTTGTGCAAGACCGATTTGAAGCATAACGACAAGCATATTTGCTTTCATTGCAACGCCCATTGCCGCAACGGCATCATCGCCGTACTTAACAAGGAACATATTTACCACGATATTTGAAAGCGACATAAGAAGATTGTTAATTGACGCAGGCAAGCCTACGCTGACAACGCCTTTAAATATGCCGTCTTTTGCAGAATAACGACTTGGAGTAATCGATAAAATCGATTTACCTTTCATAAAATAAACAAGAAAATAAACAACAGACGCAATATTACCGATAACAGTTGCGATAGCCGCACCCTTAACTCCCATATTAAATCCGAACGGCATATTAAATCCAAACAGTTTATCGCCCGGTGCAAGGATAAAAATCGGGTCAAGAACAATATTAAACACTTGACCGATGACCATACCGATCATAGAATCCTTTGCCGCACCCTCGCCTCTTACAAGGTTGCAGGCAACGATACTTGTAACGCTGAATATGCCGCCCAGTGAAATCCAAAGAAGATAGTCGCAGGCGTAGTCGATTGTAAATTCGCTTGCACCTATCAAATACAAAAGCGGTTTTCTGAATATAATAAACACGGCGGATAAAACGAGCGAAGCCACCATACCCGTATATATACAAAATGACGAAATAGACTTAATTTTTTCCTTTTTGCCCTCACCGAGTGAACGGCTGATGTATGCACAACCGCCTACGCCGAAAAGGTTTCCTATTGCAAGAAAGAACAAAAACACCGGCATTGCAACCGAAACTGCCGCCACTTGATTTTTGTCCCCTGTTTGACCGACAAAAAAGGTATCTGCAAGGTTGTAAATAATATTAATAAGCATACCGAGCATACTCGGAAGTGCCAAGACTCTTACGGCTTTCGGTACCGAATATTCCGTAAAAACAACTGTGTTGTCTTTTCTTTCTTTTGCCATAGTTTTAAAAAAGTAAATCCGCTAAATTTACCAAATCCTCCATTTTCAAATTCTCCGCTCTTACCGTAGAAGCAAGTCCGAGTTCTGCCAACGCGTTTGTAACATCGGTCTTTGATTTACCGAGTGAATTGGACAGTGAATTAACAAGAGTTTTTCGTCTTTGTGCAAAGGCACACTTTACAAGCGAGAAAAACTGTTTTTCGTTTTTTACTTCAAACTCAGGCTGTTCTCTTACCGCAATTTTAATAACACTCGAATCTACCTTTGGGCTTGGCATAAAACATTCTCTGCCGACATTGAACAAAATTTCACTCTTACCGTAATAGTTTACCGCAACGCTTACGGCACCCGCTTCCCGTGAGCCGATTGTTGCACAAAGTCGATCAGCCGCTTCCTGCTGAACCATAACCTCAATTTCGCTTATCGGCAATTTGCTTTGAAGGAGCATCATAATAACCGGTGATGTTATATAATAAGGCAGATTTGCACATACTTTAACAGTATCGCATTCGGCAAATTTTTCCGCAATAAGAGAGTGCAAATCTATTTTCATAATATCGCCCTTGACGAGTTCAAAATTATCGTAATCGGCTAAAGTTTCTTCCAAAACGGGATAAAGCCGTTCGTCAAGTTCAACGGACACGACCTTGCCCGCTTTTTTACAAAGTTCTTTTGTAAGAACGCCGACGCCGGGACCGACCTCAAGGACGCCGGTTTTTTCATCTGCACCGAGCATTTCTGCCATGGTAGGGCAAACGCTGTCGTCAATTATGAAATTTTGACCCAGTGCTTTTGAAAAATTGAAGCCGTGAGAGGTCAAAATCTTTTTAACCGTATTATAGTCGCATAAATTGTAATCCATAATCTGCCCTCCTTATAATATCGCGGTATATTCTACCATAATACATATTTTATATCAAGTGGAGCTGTTTACAAAAATAAAGTGTTGACATTGAATTTTTTTGTGCTATAATACCTTTAGTCGGCTAAATATTAGTCGGCTAAATAAAAACGGATGTGTTAAAATGGATAAGAAAAAATGTAATTGTCCGCCGACTCCGCCAAAGGGGCATATTGCACCGAGAATAGGCTGGGTGGCAAGAATGGAACGAATTAATTTTAACAAAGCTGTATCCGAGGAAGGTTTATTTGCCGGTCAACATAAGATAATTATGTTTATCAAAATGAAAGGCAGTGCCACAATCGGTCAAATAGCCGAAGAAACAGGCACAGCACCTTCAACGGTATCGGTTAGTATCAAAAGAATGGAAAAAGCCGGATTTGTTAAAAGAAAGCCGAGTAAAACAGACGGAAGAATTACGGAAATTTACCTGACGGAAAAAGGCAACGCCATACCGGATAACATAAGGCGTAAAATGAACGAAGAAGAGCAAATGCTCACATACGGATTAACTCAATCCGAAATAGATACTCTGTCGGATTTGCTTGACAAAGTTATCGATAATTTTAAGAAAAAGGAGGCATTGGAAGAATGCTTAAAAAACTATCCAAATACTTAAAAGGTTTAGGCTGGCTTTGCGTTGCAAGTATTTCAGGTATGATAATAGAAGCAATGTGCGAGCTTGCACTGCCTTCAATAGCAAACAAGGTATATGAAATGGTAAAGGCTGCCGACGGCGACCCTGCTTCTCTAAAATACCAAGTCGCAAAAATAGGCTTTATAATGTTTGTTATGGCAATTATCGGACTTTTGGGCGGATTGATGACCATGAAAACTTCGTCAATAGTAAGCCAAAAGTTCTCTTACAGATTGAGAAAAGCGATGTACGACAAAATCTCGTCATTCTCATTCAAAAACATTGATACATTTTCAACATCATCTCTTACAACAAGACTTACAAACGATGTTACAATGCTTCAAAACACGCTTATGATGGCTCTTCGTATATTGGTAAGAGCTCCTGCACTGCTTATCGTTTCGGCTGTGTTTGCATTTTCAATCAACGCAAAGCTGTCAATGATTTTGCTTGTGCTCTTCCCTGTTATGATCGTTATCGTTGCGGTTGTTTTAAAATTCGGTTTTCCTATGTTCCAAAAAATGCAAAAGAAAATCGATAACATCAACCGTGTTGTTCAGGAAAATCTTATCGGCATCAGAGTAGTAAAAGCTTATGTGCGTGAGGACAGAGAAAAAGACAAGTTCCATAACGCGTCCGACGAGCTTGCAAAGCAAGGTTCAAAAGCGTCGGGACTTATCATCACGATTATGCCTGTTATGATGCTTCTTATGAACTTTGTAATTATTTACATTTACTACAAAGGTTCAATTGACGCAAGCAACAAGCTTATGGATGTAGGTCAAATCTCGGTTTTGGCTAACTACATTGTTCAGGTGCTTATGAACATAATGATGGTTTCAATGATTTTGCTTCAGGTTACAAGAGCTAAGGCTTGCGGTGACAGAGTTGTTGAAGTACTCGATACGGACATCGACATTGTAAATCCGGAAAAGGCATTTAAGCCGACCGACCCTAAGGGTGAAATCGAATTCAAAAATGTTTCGTTTGGATACAATGACGGAATCGACATTCTTTCAAACATCAACTTTAAGGCGAAATCTGGCAGTGTTGTCGGAATAATCGGCTCAACAGGTTGCGGCAAATCAAGCCTTGTCAACCTTATTCCGAGACTTTATGATGTAACGGACGGCGAGCTTCTTGTTGACGGAGTTAATGTTAAAGATTATGACATTGAGGCACTCCGTGATTTAATCGGCGTTGTACTTCAAAAGAATGTTCTTTTCACTGGTACGATTAAAGAAAACATCAAGTGGGGCAACCCAAATGCGACAGATGAGGAAATCATTGCGGCTTGCAAGGCGGCACAGGCTCACGATTTTATTATGAGCCAACCGGACGGCTATGATACAATGCTTGCACAAGGCGGCTTGAATCTTTCGGGCGGTCAAAAGCAAAGACTTTGTATTGCAAGGGCTATCCTTAAACAGCCTAAAATTCTTATTCTTGACGATTCGACATCAGCGGTTGATACGGCGACAGAGGCAAAAATCAGAGAAAGCTTCTACAAAGAACTTAAAAACACGACCGTTTTGATTATCGCTCAGAGAATTTCATCTGTTGCCGAGGCAGACGAAATCATCGTGCTTGACGACGGCAAAATCGACAGCATAGGCACACACGACGAGCTTATGCAGACGAGCGAGATTTATCAGGAAATTAACAAGACACAGCAGAAAGGAGTGACAGAATAATGCCGGGACCTGGAGGAAGAGGCGGCGTACCGGGTCAAAAGCCTAAGGACGCCAAAAAAACATTTAAACGCATATTAACATATATGGGCAAAAGTAAAAAAATGCTTTTTGTGGTATTTTTGTCACTTGTTATGGCAACCGTTTGTCAAATGGCGGCATCATATTGGCTCAAGCCGATTTTGGACGATGTTGCGTCATCAATTCAGGCAGGCAACTTTGCCACAGTCGGCATTAAACAGTTAATCAAAAATCTTGTGATTGTATCGGCATTTTATGTAGGTGCCTCACTGTTCATATTTTTACAGTCAAAAATTATGGTAAAGATTGCGTACAAGACATCGAACATCATAAGAAAAGACTTGTTCGACCATTTGCAAACTTTACCGCTCAGATATTTTGACAGTCAAACCCACGGCGAAATTATGAGCCGTTTTACAAACGATGTTGACAATATTCAAATGATGCTTGAACAGTCAATCGTTCAGCTTGTTTCATCAATATTCAGCTTTGTAGGCATCATCATAATGATGCTTGTGCTTGAATGGCGTCTTTTCATTGTTGCACTTGTATTTCTCATTATTATGCTTGTCAATTCGTTGAACATAGCAAAACACACAAGAAAGTACTTTAAGGCTCAGCAAAAGGCTCTCGGTGAAATGAACGGTAACATTGAGGAAACCATCGAGGGTATGAAAGTTGTTAAGGTGTTCAACCACGAAGAACAGGCAAAGGAAGACTTTGAAGTTCTCAATGACGAATTCCGCACCGTAGCAACAAAAGCCAACTACTACAGCGGTATTATGGGACCTTGCTCAACGGGTATCAACAACGCGTCATATGCTTGCGTAACGCTTACAGGCGGATTATTGGTGCTCACAAGAGGTCTCAGTATCGGTACATTCTTTACATTTTTGAGCTACTCAAAGCAATTCACACAGCCTATCAACCAAATTATGAACCAGATGAACAATGTTTTCTCTGCCCTTGCCGGTGCAGAAAGAGTGTTTGCCGTTATGGATACCGAAAGTGAGGTTGACAACGGCACGGTTACGCTTGAAGAAACCGTTACCGAAAACGGTAAGGTTTGGAATTGGGTTGACGGCGACAAGAAAATACCTGTTAAAGGTGAAGTTGTGTTTACCGATGTAACATTCGGATATGTTGAAAACAAAGTTGTTCTTCACGACATCAATCTTTATGCAAAACAGGCACAAAAAATTGCGTTTGTAGGTTCTACGGGTGCCGGCAAAACGACTATCACAAATCTTATCAACAGATTTTACGATATTCAGGAAGGTACAATCACCTATGACGGAATAGATATCAAGAGAATCAAGAAG
>CAVBQD010000022.1:0-18309 GCA_963597385.1 bacterium
TGCCGAGATTACCGTGACCGAGACCTACCTTACGCTGGTCTGCAACAGAACCAGGGATACAGAATGACTGAAGACCTTCACCGATAGCGGCAGCAGCTTCAGCGGCAGATTTAACGCCTTTTTTGATAGCAATTGCACAACCTACTGTGTAAGCCCACTTTGCGTTTTCAAAGCAGATAGGTTGAATGCCTTCAACGATTTTATATGGGTCAAAGCCCTTAGCTTGACAGATTTCTCTGCATTCTTCGATTGATTTAATATCGTACTTTTCAAGAACAGCAAGGATTTGCTTTTCTCTTCTTTCATATGATTCAAATAAAGCCATTATAATATCCTCCTACTCTTATTCTTTTCTTGGGTCGATAACTCTAACAGCGTCATCAACACGGCCGTATTGACCCTGTGCCTTTTCAAATGCTGTGTTTGCGTCGTCGCCTGCTTTGATGAAGTCCATCATCTTGCCGAAGTTAACAAACTTGTAGCCGATGATTTCGTTGTCTTCGTCAAGAGCAATACCTGTTACATAACCGTCTGTCATTTCAAGATAACGAGGACCTGCCTTACGAGTACCGTACATAGTACCAACCTGTGAACGAAGTCCCTTACCGAGGTCTTCAAGACCTGCACCTACAACCAAACCGTCGTCAGAGAAAGCACTCTGTGTACGACCGTAAACGATTTGAAGGAAAAGTTCTCTCATTGCTGTATTGATAGCGTCACAAACAAGGTCTGTGTTGAGAGCTTCAAGGATTGTTCTGCCAGGAAGAATTTCTGCTGCCATAGCCGCAGAGTGAGTCATACCCGAGCAACCTACTGTTTCTACAAGAGCTTCTTCGATTACGCCGTTTTTAACATTAAGTGTGAGCTTGCAAGTACCTTGCTGAGGAGCACACCATCCGATACCGTGTGTAAAGCCGGAAATGTCTTTGATTTCCTTTGCCTTAACCCACTTTGCTTCTTCCGGAATAGGAGCAGCACCGTGAGCAACGCCCTGAGCTACAGGACACATTGTTTCAACTTCATGTGAATAAACCATTTTCTAAACTCCTTACTTTTAATTTAGAATAAATTTTTATAAAATTTACCGTCTATATTATACCCAATAAAAACGCTATGTTCAAGTAAAAATATAAATAAAACCTATTTTTTGACAATTTATACACAAAATAGTCATATAAGTAGTTTTTAATTATAAGATTTTAGTATATACCTATTATAATATGGTTGAAAATAATTCTTTTCTGTGATATTATTATGATGTATTTTAATGCTTTGGTAAAAAGCACAATCTTTTGTTTGGGAGAAATAGTATGACTAAGGACGAACATAAATTTTTGTTTTCGGTAATTATGCCGATTTATAATGTAGAAGATTATGTTGAAGAGGCAATTTTGTCACTTGTCAATCAAACAATCGGATTTGACAAAATCCAACTTATTATGATTAACGACGGTTCGCCGGACAACAGTGAGAAGATTTGTCTTAAATATAAAGAAATGTATCCTGAAAATATCGTGTATCAAAAGATACCGAACGGCGGCGTCAGCAATGCAAGAAATACTGCTTTTCAGTATGTTGACGCAAAATATATAACATTCCTTGACCCGGACGACAAATGGGAACTTTCGTCGTTTGAAAATGCGTATAAATTTTTTGAAGAACATTATGACGAAATCGATGTGCTTGCCGCAAGAATTCAATTTTTTGAAGAAAACGAAGATTTTCATTCACTCGATTATAAGTTTAAAAACGGCACAAGGGTTGCCGACCTTGACAACAAGGAAGAGTGGTTTTCGGTTCAATCGACTGCCGCAACAACATTTATCAGAAGTGACGCACTCGGTGATATAAGATTTGACAGCAGATTAAAATTCGGTGAGGATTCAACCTTTATTAATAAAATAATGCTCAAAAAGAGAAAAGTCGGTCTTATATGTGAGGCACTTTATCTTTACAGACGCCGTAATTTGGGCGATTCTGCCGTAAATAATCAAATTCACGATAAGTCTTTTTATATTAATTCTCTTATTTATTATCATATGGAGCTTATGCGTTATTGCAGTGAGCTTTACGGTGAAATCATTCCTTATGCACAATCAATGGTTGCATATGACCTTTATTGGAGAATCGGTCATGATTATTACCTTGAGGTTCTTGATGAGCAGGAGCAAAAGGAGTATCTTGAACGAGTAAAAATGCTTCTTGACAGAATTGATGATTATATTCTCCTTAACAATCCGAAGCATAAGACAATGTATAAGAAAAACGAGGCTTTTAAAATTAAGTACGGAAAGACCTTGTTTGAACTTATAGATTTCGATTCCGAAACAGGTACGCTCCATTATAAGAATATGTGGTCGTTATGTCTTCCTAATCAAAAGGGCAAGGTGTGTAAGATTGCCGCTCTTGATATAAAGGACGACAAACTTTCGGTTGATGTGTTCGTCGCACAATGGCTGTTTAGATGTACAAAAGACGGTGAAGTTAAGTTTAAACTTCGTTTCGGTGACCAAGAGGTGACGCCGGAACTTGTGCCGTATGACCCGTCGAATGTTATAGGCAAACTCGGTCATCCGAGTTACTATTATCTTTGCAAATGCGAGTTCAGTCTTGATGAATTAAACGAAAAAGGAAAAGCGTTTAAACCGTATATTTCTTACGGCGGCAACGAAACATCGGTTTCGATGTCATACAGCAAGTTTATTTCCGCAAGAAGCCTTTTCAGTCCGTCATATAAAGTTTACGGCAAATATGTTGTAAGAAGTATGAGAAGGGCAATTAAAGTTTTTGTGCCGGAACATCTTGATGAATATGTTCAAAATGCCGAGAAAAAGTGCATTGAATACCTTAAGGAAATCGGAAGAGATGACCTTGCCGAAATCAGGGCAAACTTCCCTGATTTTAAAAAGGAACAGGAAGGAAAAGGCAGTGTTTGGCTTTTCTCCGACAGAATCGATAACGCAGGCGACAGCGGAGAGGTTGTGTTTAAGTATATCAGCGAGCACACTCCTCACGGCGTAAGACCTATTTTTACAATAGGCAGAGCGGCAAGTGATGAGGTTAAGTCACGCCTGGAAGCAATCGGTGAGGTTGTTTATTTTGAAGATACAGAATTTAAGTATTACTTCCTCCTTGCAGATAAAATCATTTCTTCAAGTGCCGGTGAATTTACCATTAATGCGTTTGAAGACGACAGGCAATATTTTGTTGATATGTACCACTTTGATTTTTATTTTATGAATCACGGTGTTAACTGTGGCGACTGCTCGGCTTGGCTCAATCATTATAATAAGAACATTAAGATTTTCT
This sequence comes from bacterium, assembly GCA_963597385.1. Classification (GTDB taxonomy): domain Bacteria; phylum Bacillota; class Clostridia; order Oscillospirales; family Acutalibacteraceae; genus Eubacterium_R. The sequence continues at coordinate 3,310 of CAVBQD010000022.1, forward strand.
TTAACACGGGCGTAAACGAGCGTCAAGCCATTATTGACGGCAGATATAATATGACCGCCGACCAGTGTGTAATTACAGGACTTCCTCGTTTTGACGCACTTTATGATGATAAAAAGAAGCAACTTCTCGTTCTTCCGTCTTGGAGAAAAAGCATTAAGGGTGCATATGATGACAAAACCTCAAGTGTTTATTATGACGGCTTTGTTCATACGGATTATTACAAATTCTATAACGGTCTTATCAATGATGAACGCTTGCTTGCAAAGATGAGAGAAAAAGGTTATACCGGTTTGTTCTGTCTTCACCCGATTTTCAGAAAACAGGCTGTTGATTTTAAGAAAAACGATGTGTTTGCAATCAACGAAGGTTTCATCAATTACAACAAGGTGTTTGCCGAATCATCGGTTATGGTAACGGACTACTCGACTATTGCATTTGATTTTGCATATCTTAAAAAGCCGATTGTTTATACTCAGTTTGATAAGGAAGAGTTTTACGAAACTCAAACATACGACAAGGGATTTTTTGAATACGAAAGAGACGGATTCGGTCCTGTTTGCTATGATTTGGACAGTGCCGTTGAGGCTCTTATTAAGATTATCGACAAAGATTGTGAAAACGATTATATCGACAGAGTTACAAACTTCTTTGTCAATATCGACAAAAACAATTCAAAGCGAGTTATAGACGCCGTTTTGGCAGACAGTAAAAAAGAGAAAAAGCCGTCACTCTTTAAACGACTTTTTTCAAAAAAATAAGGATACAGTATGAATATAGTTATAATTCTTGCGAGCGGTGTCGGCTCTCGGTTTGGCTCGAATGTGCCTAAGCAATTTCATAAAATAAACGGCAAAATGGTAATTGAGTATGTTGTTGACGCTATTTTTGAAGCAAAGAGCGTTGATAGGGTTTTGATTGTTACAAATGTCGAAGCGAACAAAAGTTATCTCACCAACCTTGCCGGAAATGACAGCGTGGATTTTGTAAATGGGGGGGTAACACGCAACTATTCACTTGTAAATGCCCTTAAATTTATAAACGATAATTACGATTGCGACAAGGTAATTGTTTGCGACGCGGTTCGCCCGATGATTACGGGTGAACTTATGGACAAATATTTTGCTTTCCTTGACGATTATGCCGCAGTTGTGACCGCTCAGGCTATTACAGATTCTCTCGGATGCTATGATATACAAAAGGTTTACCGTGACAGATATTATCTTATGCAATCACCTGAGGGCTTCGATTTCAAATTGCTTTACGGTAATTTTGACCCGGAAAGCAAGCTTACCGAGGTAACACAACAGTTACCGGAAAACAGTAAAATTAAGCTTTATTTTGATTTCAATAATAATATCAAACTTACTTATCCTGCCGATTTAAAGTATCTTGAAGTACTTATTAACGCACAGGAAAATAATATTGTTGATTACAAAAGTATCTTTAACAGTATAAGCCGTCTTAACAGATTTTTGTTTGAAAATTATCCGTCCCAAACAAAGAGTTGGACGCGTCGCCTTGAAAGAGAGATACCTAACCTCTTAAAAAAGTGGCAGATAATCGAATACAGGGTTGTTAAAACATCACATTTCGGCATTATATTCCTGGCGAAAAGCAATATGTACGGTGATTGCGTTTTCAAAATGATTCCGCCGTTTATTGACAGATATGAACCTGAGCGAAGCTGTTATCAAACCTTACCGGCAACATTTATGTGTGAACTTTACGACTATGACGATACTTGCTCGGCAATTCTTATGCAACAAATGGACTGTGATTTGCCCGAATTTGACAAAAACGACCCGTCTGTTTATGATTTCTTCAAAAGAGCACTCGACAGCTACAGAGATATTGAGGTGAGTGAAAGCGACATTCACAAGTTCCACAATTATTCCGATATTCTGCATAAAAAGCTTGAGGAAAATAAGTTTTCGTACCGTAATGAAGAAATTATGCAACTTGTAACAGAAGCAAATGAGCTTTATGACGATGTATTCGGTAAAGATGAATATTGCCTTGTTCACGGCGATATGCACAGATACAATATTATGAAAAGCGGCGACCTTATTACGGCGATTGACCCGATAGGTTATATTGCACCGATTGAGCTTGACATTGCCCGATTTATTGGCACGGAACTTACCGATACAAACGAAGATGTGCAAAACAAAAAAGCCGAGCTTATTGAATATTTTGCTCCGCTTTCGTCAAAGGAGAGAATTGAATCGCTCCTGTTTGTCGATATGGTGTTTAGACTTCACAACAGTATTTTTGAAAATGACACATTTGAACTTACAGACAAGTGGTTATCGATACTTAAATAATAAATCCTTGTTGAGTTGACAAAAACAATATGTTGTGATAATATAATAATAGACAAAGGGCTTATCGGATAGACGGTCAGCCTATAAGATGTTTAAATAACCGATCCTATGGCAGTGGGGCGGTTATTTTTTTATGCTTACTATGTAGCCTGTGGCTGCAAAAAGAATAATTACTATAAAAGCTAAGTATTCCATAGCATCACCCCCCTAATAAAAATCAGAGGGCACTGCCCTCTGAATAGAGAGCTAACCGCCTACCGTTAATCGATAGTTTCCTTTGTCTGTGTTGATTATACATTAATAGGATTGATATGTCAATAAAATAATCATTTGTTTTTTAATGAATGATTTTGCGTTTCGCTCTTGAAAGAATCACATTGACTTTATTATAATTCTGCTGTCTTGCAATAGGATATTTTGACACAAGCTTTTGAATTGAATTATTCTCAGGGTGTGCATTGTTCAGTAAATCGTATATTTCCACACACTTTTTTCTGAGCTGTGAATCAACCGATTTTTGTGCTTTGTTAAATAGCGGTTCAATATATATCGAAATTAATCGGTTAACGAATCTGTTATTGTTGATGCCTGATGTGATTTCAACAATTCTTAAAAGCGAATCGGCGTATTCAAGACTGTATTGTAAGTCTTGAATATGTTCATATTCATACAGCGGTTTAAAATCGCATAAATAGATTTCGCTGTCTATAATGCAAATGTTATCCGAATTGGCATAAACGCTTGTCAAAAACTCAATGTTTTTCGGTGCGTTCAATTTTGAAAATTCGGCATTGGCAAATTGAATTGTCTTTGTTTTAAACAATTTATTATATAACGAACTGTCTTTAAACAAAACGCTTAATTCGTTTTTAAAATTGAGGTTTTCATTGTTGTTGTAAATATCTTTTGTGATTTGAGATACTTGAAGTTTTTTACCGTGTTGCTTAATTGAATTGCCGATTAAAACATCTGCACTTTTTTCTGTGGCACAAATATAAAGCTTTTCAAGGATGTTTTTGGTGAATATACAATTTTGTGCTAAAAATATAATATATTCGCTTGTTGTACTTTGAAGAACCGTATTTAACGAAAGGTAAGGAAATTCATCGTTCGCTTTTATAATTTCAAACGGAAAATCAAAAGTGCCAATATAGTTTTCGATATCTTTTGATTTCGCTAATTTTTTGTCGGTTTTAACATAGTCGGGTAAGTTACCGTTTTTCTTTTTGCCCAAGCTCTTTGGCGTACAAAAATTTCTTAAATCTAAAATTTTCAGTTCAACTTCATCACTGATATTTTGTTGCTTTATTGATAATATTGCCCGTCCGACATCTGATGATAATTCATATAGCGGTAGGATAACTGTTATTTTTTTCATTTAGTTTTCCTCCTTGCCTTCTGAAATCAAATATTTATAAAGATTTTCGCAACAATGCTCAAGAGGAAGATAGAACTTGTCCATTCTTTCTTTATATGGATTTTCAACTTCAAAATTGTTATTTATTGCCCGTTCTATTGCCTCAACAGCGTCATTTGGATTCGATGATAAGGTTCCGAAAGCTTCGCTGTACGGTAAGTCAAGCTCACGGTAATGATTCATACCTGAAATAAATTCGATATAATCGGGAACGAAATAATGAATCGGTCTGTTTAAATAAGCATAGTCAAAAACAAATGATGAAAAGTCAGTTAAGAACATTTTGTAATCGCTTAAATTAACCTTGTTTTTGGTAATGCTTATTCTGCTATTGGTAGTCGAAGTGATTTTGTTATATGCTTCAAAAAAGTTAGGATGAAGCTTAACATCAAGATATAAATCGTTGTCTTCAAGTAATTTTTCAAGTTTTGGGCTGTTAAGAAATGCCGTAATGTTTTTATAATAGTTTGACGATATGAGCTTGTTTGAAAGCGTGTCTCGTTTAAGATGTGTGCCGTCAACTTCAAGATCACCGATTAAATAACTTCTCCACGACGGTGCAAAAATTATGCGATTTTTCGCAGGAGCGTTCTTATTAATATAGTCATATCTCGGCATACCGCATTCGATTAAATCTTTTGCACGCCAGCCGTAATTTTTGACAAAATTCTCTTTTTCAAAATTTGATGAAACAACAACTTTATCTACCATTCTGCTCTCGGGAGAATAATACCAAGGAAGTTTTGCATGTAATACGCCGTGTTGAAGATAAACAATTTCGCAATTAATCAAATCGAGATAATCAAGGTCTTCGTCCTCTTCGGTAAAAGGATTAAGAGTGTTGTATTCGGAAAACGATGTGATAATCTTTTCGGCGTTAATATATAAATCCTTGTGATGCAATGAACCGAAAGGAACAATATGATTCAGCATTTCAGAAGTGAAATACTTACCGACAGTGTTAAAAGGCTTAAAAATAATATAATATCTTTCAATCCCGTCATCTTTTTGCCAATCGTTTAAAAATTGATAAAAACCGTTGTCGTAATCAACAGAGTAACTGTCGGAATATAACCAAATTCGTCTGTTTGCATATTTTTTGCAACTGATACGGTGATTATATGTTTCGGTTTTTTTGAAATATCCTTTGTCAATAAGTGCACGCTCGTTCCAAAATTCACTTTCTGAAAGAGGCTTGATTTGAAATTTGTTGTCTTTAAGAGAAATTTTAGAATTGTTTATAACATAACTTTCTCTGATTCCGTCATAGAACGGCGTTTTTGGAGAAGCTTTTAGCTTAGTTATACAATCCATACCGTTAATGTTGATGAAAAACTCAAGCGTTTTTTCGCTGTCAATAGGAGTGGTGTAGTAAAAAGCCCAAAAGTTATTCGTTTTGGTTTTGCATTTGTAATAGCTGAATGATGAAAGAAAAAGGTCAATGCCTTTGTTTACCTTTTTTCCGTTTTCGTAAGCAACAACCGTCGGCTTGTCCAGATAGTTAAAAACAGGCGATTTTATATGTCCGAGAAAAACAAATTGATTATTATAAACGCGTATTCTTTTAACGACTATTTCTATCTTTTTACAGTAATATGCAACTTGTGAATTTTCGCTGTTAATCAAGAAAACGCCACGCTTTGAGACGAAAGGATAAACAGGATTGTTTTCTTTAAGGGTAAGGAAATACTGCTTGTGAAAATTATTTAATGTCGGATGAGAAATAATAACATCGGCGTCAATTTTATTCAAAAGCTGAACGATTCTGTTGTATTCTTTTTTATATTCTTCACCTTCCAAATGCCAAGGATACAAAAGATTTGACGAATTCTTCCAAATCATATTGTAAAAAACTATGGCTTGGAGATACTCCGGAACCTTGCCGTTTTTAGTATGGGATAAAAGCCATTCGTAATATTTCATTTCCGGGTCAAAGGCAATTTGAGGAAAAAGTTTTTCGCTTGTTGCACTTCCTTTGTGTCTGAAGTAATTATAGCTTGCTTCGCGACAGTAACCAATTTTCATTTTGTCTAAGAGATTGGAAGTGATATATTTTTGATCTTCCGCAGAAATCATATTTTCATCAAAGAAAAGATTCTTTTCAAGACGATTTTTCACGCAGATATTCATTGTTGTTTGAACGGTATAAATATTGTTTCTGTCGGTGAGATCATAAATACCGGTTTGTCGAAGAACGGTATATCTCATATGTGCAGGGACTTTTTGATAATCCGGAAGCGTATATCTTTCAAGTGTGTATGTTACAACATCAATTTCGTTGTAGTGTTCATCAAAAAAATCAACAACATTTTTGACTGTTTCGCTTGAATATGTGTCATCGGCGTCAAGATACATAATATATTTTCCGTGTGCGTTTTTTATGCCGTAATTTCGGGCTTTTGAAACGCCGCCGTTTTCTTTTTGATAAAGCTTAAAACCGGTGTATTTCTTTTCGTATTTTTTACATATCTCGGCACTGTTATCGGATGAACCGTCGTCTATCATAAGAACTTCCATGTCATCTATATTGAATATTTGATTTGCCAAAGAATCAAGCGTATCGGAAATAAATTTTTCTGAATTATAAATAGGAATTATTACAGATACTTTGTAGTCAAACTGTTTATTCTCGTTCATTTTGTTTCCTCGATAATGTATTAATAAATTTATCCATTAGTTATTATACTTTATTATAATTCATATATCAACGATAAATTATAATTACAAGTGAAAAACCGAGATGTATATCAAATCCATCTCGGTTCTTTATTTTCCCCATTTGTTAATAATGTTTTGAACTTTATCAGGGTGGTGTGTTGTGAGATTGTCGGCATTGTTTACAAGTGCCCGCTTAATTTGATATTTTCTGTCAACCGTCCAAATCGAGAGTTTGTAGCCGTTTTTGTGAAGTAACTTTGAAAGCGTTCTCGAAGCGTATCTGTAATTGCAATTTATGCCGACGGCACCTGTTTTTTCAAGAGTTTCAATGATTTTTTTCTGATAATCGTCCGTAAAAATATTTATTCGGCTCGGCATATAATTTATATAGTATTCAACGCCGGGACAGTTTTGCTTAACCTTGTTTACCTGAAAGGTTTCAACACCCGTAAGGACAACCCTGTCGGTCAAGCCGTAATCAACAATCAAGTCGTGCAGAGTTTTGAGCACCCTTGTTTCTCTGATATCAAGATTCAAACGCATATTGGTTTGCTTAACTCTTTTGAATGCAACCGAAAGCTCCGTACCGTCCGAATTTGTATTGATGATGTCGTTACTCATAACAACAATGCCGTTCGGCCGCTGTCGAACCTCTATTTCAAAGCACTCGTCACCGTGTTCAATTGCCGCTTCAAGCGACTCCATAGAATTGTCGGGCGTGTTGTAAGCACCGGTATGTGCGGTTATGGTAAAGCCTTCAACAAAAGTCAATTTTCGCTCATCATAAGTTTTGTTAAAAGCATAAGCCACAACTCCGACAACCATTGAAACGCTGACTGTAAAAGCCACTACCTGATAGGAGAAGCGTTTTGCCCACTGAGGCGTCATATTCCGTTTTAAAAATCGCTTAAACTTAGCTCTTCGCTTTTTGCGTTTTTCTTTTTTGGTCATACATTCGTCCTATCAGAATATCAAACCGCCTGCATAATTTTGCCGGCGGTTTTACATTGTTTAATAATTAATCAAAAGATTATTTTATTCCGGAATAGTTCGGTGCTTCCTTAGTGATATAAACATCGTGCGGATGCGATTCAACAAGACCTGCACCGGTAATTCTGATAAATTGTGCCTTTTGGCGAAGTTCTTCGATTGTGTGACAACCCACATAACCCATACCGGAACGCAAACCGCCCATCATTTGATAGATAGTGTCGGATACCGATCCCTTGTAAGGAACACGACCTTCAACGCCTTCAGGAACAAATTTCTTTGAACCCTTTTGGAAATATCTGTCGGCTGAACCGTGATTCATAGCACCGAGCGAGCCCATACCGCGGTATACCTTAAATTGACGGCCTTGATAAATTTCTGTTTCGCCCGGAGCTTCGTCACAACCGGCTACAAGAGAACCGACCATAACAACGCTGCCGCCTGCGGCAAGAGCCTTAACGATTTCACCGGAATATTTGATACCGCCGTCTGCGATTACAGGAATACCATACTTGTCTGCCATAGCAGCAGAATCATAAATAGCTGTAATTTGAGGCACGCCGATACCTGCAACGATACGGGTTGTACAAATAGAACCCGGGCCGATACCGATTTTAACTGCGTCTGCACCTGCTTTGATAAGTGCTTCCGTAGCTTCTGCCGTTGCAACATTACCTGCAATAAGCGATACTTCAGGGAATGCTTCCTTAACCTTGGTTACATTTCTGAGAATGTTTTCCGAATGACCGTGAGCCGAGTCAAGAACAAATGCGTCAACGCCTGCTTCGTAAAGTGCCTGTGCACGAATAAGCACATCATCTGTTACACCCAAAGCGGCGGCACAAAGAAGTCTGTCCTTGCTGTCACGGGCTGTATTCGGATACTTAACGGCTTTCTCAATGTCTTTGATTGTTACAAGACCTGTAAGTTTGCCGTTTTCATCAATAAGAGGAAGCTTTTCAACCTTTGATTTCATCAAAATATTTTTAGCCTCTTCAAGAGTTGTGCCTGCAACTGCTGTGATGAGTTCTTCTTTAGGGGTCATTACGGTAGAAATTTTAACGCTGTAGTCCTGGATAAAACGAAGGTCACGGTTTGTGAGAATGCCCACAAGAGTGCCGTCGTCCTCGCAAATCGGAACACCGCTGATTTTGTATTTACCCATCAACATATCGGCATCTTTTACACTGTGATTAGGTGAAAGATAAAACGGATTGAGAATAACGCCGTTTTCACTTCTCTTTACCTTGTCAACCTCGGTAGCCTGTTCTTCGATAGTCATATTTTTATGAATTACACCGATACCGCCTTCACGGGCAATGGCAATAGCCATTCTTGATTCGGTAACTGTATCCATAGCCGCAGTCATAAGCGGAATGTTAAGACTGATGTCCTTTGTAAGTTTTGTCTTGAGCGACACACCGTCAGGAGTAACATCGGATTTTGCCGGAATAAGCAAAACATCGTCAAATGTAAGTCCTTCTTTTACAAATTTTTCACCGTATTCTTTCATAACAACCTCCCATAAATTATAATATTTGAATATTTAAACTATTCTACCATTTTAAATGTATTAAATCAAGAGCTTTTTTATTTCTCTGCGGCTTCAACAATTTTTGCCACGGTTTCTTCAACCGTATTGTTGTCGCAGTCTATAACGGCGTCTGCCCATTTTCGGTACATAGGCAGTCTTTCGTTATACATATCCTCGAGTGAATTGCCTTCTTTTACAACTACGCCTCTTGACGATATGTTCTTTATTCTGCCGACCATTGTATCGTAGCTGAGATTCAGAAAAATTATTTTGCCGTTTTCTTTAAGATGTGCCATTGCCCTGTCGCTGTAAACAACACTGCCGCCCGTTGAAATAACGGTTGCGTTTATGTCAAGAGACAAAATTGTGCGTTCCTCTGCATTTAAAAAGTATTCGATACCGTCCTCGTCAATGATATCCTGAAGTTTTTTCTCTTCAAGTCCCTGAAACAGTAAGTCTGTATCGAAAAAATTTTTCAGCAGGGCTTTTGCCGCAAGTACGCCGCATGTACTTTTGCCGCTGCCCGGCATACCGATTAAAACAATGTTTTCTTTATTCATTTTTCAGTCCAACCTTTTTGCAGTTATATTCCATAGGGCAGATGTCACACTTCGGCTTTCTTGCCGAGCATATATCTCTGCCGAAAAGTACTATCCTGTGACAGAAATCCGAGCCTTCTTCGCTCGGTATTATTTTTTTAAGTGCAAACTCGATTTTTTTAGGGTCTTTTTCACTTACCAAGCCTATTCGGTTTGCAATTCTTATCATATGAGTGTCAACAACTATTGATTCCTTGCCGTAAACATCGCCGACAATCAAGTTAGCCGTTTTTCTTCCTACGCCGTTGAGCGTAATTAAATCTTCAATATTGTCCGGTACAACTCCGCCGAATCGGTCACGCACGCCCTTTGCCATATCGATTATTGATGCGGCTTTGCTTTTGTAAAATCCGCAGGAATGAATCAGCTTTTCAATGTCTTTAACATCGGCGTTGCAGTAATCGTCAAGCGTTTTGTACTTTGCGAACAGGGCAGGAGTAACAAGATTCACTCTTGCGTCCGTGCATTGAGCCGAAAGCCTTACCGCAACCAAAAGCTCAAACGGATTTGATGAGTTGAGCGAGCATATTGCCTCGGGATATTCTTTTTTGAGAACCTCAATTGCGTTTTGTGCTCTTTCTTTTTTCGTCATTTGTTGCCCTTTATCTTGCTCCAATATTCTTTATGTGCCTGTTCATTTTTGTTGGCACCGTATTCGTAGTATTTTGCATTTTTGATTTTATCCGGCAAATACTGTTGCTCAACCCAATGATTTGGATATGAATGAGGATAAATGTAATTTTGACCTTTAACCTCGGCGTCTTCGCCGTCGTAATGCTTGTTTTGAAGTTGACGGGGAATCGAGCCGAAGTTGCCTTTTTTTACATCTGCGATTGCCGCGTCAATCGCCGCTTCACCGCTGTTTGACTTTGGTGATTCGGCAACAAGAATAACTGCGTCTGCAAGCGGAATTCTTGCTTCGGGCAATCCTACCATCATAGCCGCGTCGACTGCCGCTTTGACTATCGGAATGATTTGCGGATATGCAAGTCCGACATCTTCGCACGCACACACCATAAGTCGTCTGCACGCTGACGGTAAATCTCCCGCTTCAAGCAATCTTGCAAGGTAGTGAAGTGCCGCATTTGTGTCCGAACCTCGCATACTTTTTTGATAAGCCGATACAATATCGTAATGCTCGTCGCCGTCTCTGTCATATCGCAATGCCGATTTTTGCGTAAGCTCCCCGGCAATATCAACGGTTACATTTTTTGCTCCGTCAATTACAGGCGTTGCAAGATAGCAATTTTCTACGCTGTTAAGTGCTTTGCGTACATCGCCGCCGCAACCAACGGCAATTTTTTTAATCACCTCGTCGGAATAGGTGATTTTGATGTTATTTTCCTGTTCTAAATATTTAAATCCACGCTCAACTGCCGGAACGACATCTGTGTAATCGAGTGCCTTGAACTCAAACACGGTGGAGCGTGAGAGTATTGCCGAATACACATAAAAATACGGATTTTCGGTAGTCGATGCAATGAGCGTTATTTTGCCGTTTTCTATGTATTCAAGGAGCGATTGCTGTTGGCGTTTGTTAAAATACTGAATTTCGTCCAAATACAGCAAAATTCCGTTAGGTGCGGAAAATGTGCCGATTTCAGACACGATATCTTTTATGTCCTGCGTTGATGCGGATGTGCCGTTGAGTTTACGCAACGCTCTGTTCGTTTTGCTTGCTATTATTGACGCAACGGTGGTTTTGCCGACGCCTGACGGTCCGTAGAAAATCAGATTCGGTATATCGCCGTTTTGTATCATATTGTAAAGTGCCTTGTCGGGTGAAAGCAGATGCCTTTGACCCACAACATCTTTTAGCTCGGTTGGTCTTATTCTGTCTGCCAACGGTTTATTCATCTGTTTTCTCCTTCGAAAAAACACAGCCGCAGAAGTTTTGCCTGTACAGGCTGTATTCTTTGCTTAATTCAATAGAGCGTTTGTAGCCCTCTTTCTTTTTGAAGTCGGACGGTAACCATTTTATGCCGTACTGTTCCGCAACTTCAAAACCTATTTGATTGATTTTTTGACTGTTTTTGAGAGGACTTATTGAAAGGGTAGTGCAAAAATAATCAAAACACTGCTCCTTTGCAAGCTTTGCCGTGCTTTCAAGTCTCATACGGTAGCACCTAAAGCAACGCTCGCCACCTTCGGGAATGTCCTCGTAGTCTTTTGCAATGCTCAAAAAATCATTATAATCATAAATGCCCGGCAGCAATTTAATCGGGTGCTTTGTCGGCAACTGCTCAATTAACCTTTTTTGCTCCGCAAATCTTTTGTCAAACTCCTCTTTCGGAGAAATGTTCGGATTAAAATAGTACACCGTAATGTCAAAATAATTGCTGAGATATTCAAGCGTGTAGCTCGAACACGGTGCACAGCAGGAGTGGAGAAACAGTTTCGGAACACTGCCGTTCAGACTGTCGATAAGTTTGTCTAATTCTTTTTGATAATTAACTTTGTTCATTTTACTTGCTTAAATACGGCCCCGAATTTACCTTATTGCCGTCGATGATAAGTTCAAAGTGGCAATGCGGACCCGTTGAATTTCCTGTTGAACCGCCTCGTGCGATTTGCTGACCTTTTTTAACCGTTTGTCCCGTGCTTACAAGAAGTTGGGAATTGTGGGCGTAAAGCGTTACGATTTTTCTGCCGAGATTATCTGTGCCGTGGTAAATCATAACATATTTGCCGTACGAATAATTTAACTCTCTTGTTTTTATTACAATGCCCTTTTGTGCGGCAACAACCTTTGAACCGGTAGGATAAGGATAATCCGTGCCCGTATGAGCTTTGCCCGAGCTGTAGTGACCGAATCCGCAGGAAACCGAGTAATGTCCCGGTGCGGGATAGGTCAAGTTAAGCACTGCCGCCGAATTGTAGTAAAGTGATGACGAATCGGAATCCGCTTTTGTTGTGGTGCTTTTTTCGTCCTTTTCGGATTTAGTCGCCGTTGTGGCTTCCTCAGGATTTTTAAGTCCGCTGAGAACGCTGTTGATTTCGTCATCAACTTGCTTTAACAGTTCTTCGTCCTCATATTTGTATTCGCTGTACATTTGCGTTTTTTGAGCGTATTCGGCAAGCAGAGCGTCGCTTTCGGCTCTGTCCTGTGCAAGAGTAATCTTTTTCTGTGCGATTTCGGATTGCTTGCTTTCAATTCCGTCACGCTCTGATTTTATAACGGCAGTTTTTTCGTCAAGCACCGATTTACTCTTTTCAAGCGTTGATTTTTGTTTTGCTATTTCCTTGCTTTTGGCGTTTATTTCTTTTGTTTTTTGCTTTGCCTCTTTAAGAAGCTTTGCGTCCGATTTTGATACCGCTCTTATCATTTCGTAGCGTGATAAAAACTGACTGATGTCCTTGCTTGTGAAAAGTGCCACCAAAATACTGTCCGAGCCCGATATGTACATTGCCCTCATTCGCAGGCAATAGGCGTCGTATGTTTTTTTAAACTCCTTGTTGAGCTTTTCAATTTCATCGTTTGCCTTGTCGTACTGCTTTTGAACGGTTTTTATGGATTTTTTCAGTGCCTTGGTTTCTTTTTTCAGCGTTTTTATTTTAGCCTTGGCTGTGGAAATCTGACTGTCAAGCACGCTTAAGTCCTGATTCATATAACCGATTTTTTCATCAAGCGAGTTGATGTATTCTTCGGTAGCTTTTTGACTTTCCTCATATTTGGCAAGCTTTTCTTCGCTTTCCTTGAGCTTCGTTTCAAGGTCGGTCTTTTGCTGTTTTAAGGCTTCCTCCGGCGATTGCGTAACAGTTTCGGCAGTTGTCGATTCTTGGTTCGTGCTTGAATTTGCCGTTGTCGCAACCGTCGTGCTTTCGTCTGCAAGTGCGTTGATTCCGCCTGTTGAAAGCATTGCCACAGATATTAATATTGCGAGTGATTTTTTAAAAATCGGTTTCAAAATGAAACGCCCCTTGTTTGTTGTGATTTTATATTAAGGTAAATAATATGCCGGATTTACGGCGTCGCTGTATGAACCGTCACCGAGTCTTACTTCAAAGTGGAGGTGAGGTCCGGTTGAATTTCCTGTTGAACCGCTGAGTGCGATTTGCTGACCCTTGCTTACATGCTGACCTGCCGATACCGAGCGTGAGCTGTTATGTGCGTACAGCGTGTAGACCGTTTCGCCATTCTTGTTAGGTTTGTCGTGCATAATGACAATATACCGTCCGTAACTGCAATATCCGCCGCCGTGATAGCTTTTTTTACAGGTGCTTCTGTCACATTTTATGTCTTTTGAAATGATAACCGTTCCGCTGTCTACCGCAACGATTTTATGTCCCGTTGTGCCGCCGGTCGAAAAGTCACAACCGCTGTGACCGCTGTAACCGTGAAACGCACAGGTGATTTTTGTGTAATCCGGACAAGGATAAGTCATATTTATATATGATGAACTATCCGTTTCGGTTGTTTCTTCCGTAGTTTCTTCTTCGGTTTCATCTTCCGTGGTGGTTTCATTCTTTTTAGTCGTGGTGACTTTTTTTGTGGTTGTTTGTTTTTTTGTTGTTGTAGTCGTTTTCTTTTGTTGATATTTCTTTACAGCCGCCTGAATTTCACTGTCGATTTGGTCAATTTCATCTTGCGTCAAATCGTGCAACTCCGAGTATTCTTTGGTTTGGTCGTTGATTTTTTGAAGAACGCTGTTCGCCTCGGTCTGCTGTTTTTCCATTGCAGACTTTTTCTCTTTCATCTCGGCTTCCTTTTCGCTCAAAGATATCTGCTGAATCTTTAAACTTTCGGTGTCGGATTTAAGAACTTTTTGCGTTTTGGTAAGTTCTTCCTGCTTTGTTTTAAGTTCCTTTTGAGATTCCTGAATTTCCTCGATTTTGGTATTCACGCTTGTCATAATCTCGCTGTCACGCTTTGAAACCGAAGCAACCATCTCAAGCCTTGTCAAAAAGTTTTCGATTCCGTCTGACGACAGTAAAAACGAAAGAACACTTTCGGTTTCACCGCTGACATATATCGCCCTGATTCTTTGGCAATATTTTTGCTTGACATCTTCGTATTCGTTTTCAAGCTCAGCTGTTTTTGATTTGATATTTTTAAGTTCAACCTTGATATTAGCTAAAGTTTCAGTGTTGGATTTTATGTTTTTCTCGGTTTGGTTAACACGCTTTTCCGTTTCGTCCACTTCGTCAAGAGTGATTGAATATTGCTCCTTGAGCGTGTCAAGCTTTGTGTCGATAACATCAAGGTATTCCTGTGCATCCTTCTTTTCGCTTCCGAGTTCTTTAAGCTTTTTGTTTGTTTCTTCAAGCTTCTTTTCAAGCTCTTCTTTTCTCTGCTCCTGTGATTTTGTACTGCTTGCCGACACGGGTGTGCAAATTGCCGCACTCGTGCATATCATACATACGCTCATCAAAAGAGAAATCAGCTTTTTTGTATATTTCTTCATTTTTGCACCTCCGTAAAGTTCTATATATAATTTTACCACAATTATTATTATAAGTAAAAGGTAAATTATGTAT
>CAVBQD010000023.1:0-18260 GCA_963597385.1 bacterium
GGGCAGAGGTCCTATTGCAACACTTCTTGTACAAAACGGTACTCTTAACGCAGGTGATGTTATCGTTGCAGGTACTGCAGTAGGTAAGGTAAGAGCAATGGTTGACTGTCAGGGTAAGAAAATCAACTCGGCAACACCGTCTGTTCCTGTAGAAATTATGGGGCTTGACAATGTTCCTATGAGCGGCGACCTTTTCAACGCCGTATCGGACGAAAAACTTGCCCGTCAGCTTGTTGAACAGCGTAAGGCAGAAGCTAAGGAAGAAGAGTTCAAGGCATTCCAAAAGGTTACTCTCGATACATTGTTTGACACTCTTCATGACGGCGAACTTAAAGACCTCAACATCATTGTTAAGGCTGATGTTCAAGGTTCGGTTGAAGCTGTTAAGCAGTCACTTCTTAAAATTGAGAACGATGAAGTAAGAGTTAAGATTATTCACGGCGGCGTAGGCACGGTTAACGACAGCGATGTTATGCTTGCAAACGCTTCAAATGCAATTATCGTAGGCTTTGCAGTAGGCGTTGACCCAATCGCACAGGAAAATGCAAACCGTGACGGTATTGAAATTAAGACTTATAATATTATCTATGACGCAATTGAAGATATCGAAAACGCTATGCGTGGTATGAGAGCACCTAAATATCGTGATGTTGATACCGGTTCGGCAGAAGTTCGTGAAGTTTACAAAATTTCTTCGGCAGGCACAATCGCAGGTTGCGTTGTTACATCGGGTACAATCAGACGCGGCGGTAAGATTCGCGTTATCAGAAACGACAAGCAAATTGCGGATGTCGAGATTGCAAATCTTAAAAGATTTAAGGATGAAGTTAAGGAAGTATCTTCCGGTTATGAATGCGGTATCAGCCTTGTAGGCTTTGACGATATTCAGGCAGGCGATATTTTTGAAGCTTATATCGTAGAAGAATACAGAGATTAAGACTGTTGACAAAGCCAAATAAAGCTTTCTTAACAGTCTGTAGGGAGGATTTATGGCAGGATACAGAATAGACAGAATTACAGAAGATATAAAAAGGGAGCTTATCGCTATTCTTCGTGAGGTTAAGGACCCGAGAGTAAGCGGTATGCTCACCGTTGTTAAGGTAGATGTAAGCAACGATTTAAGCTATGCAAAGGTGTATATCAGTGCTCTTGAGGGCGTTGATAAGGCAAAGGAAGCGGTTAAAGGCTTAAAGGCGGCACAAGGATTTATTCGCGGTCGCCTCGGTTCCTCACTTCATCTTCGCAAAACACCGGAACTTCGCTTTGTTGCGGACGATTCTATCGAAAAAGGAATGGAGCTTTTTGATAAGCTGAAGGGTATAGAAGCTAAAAATGAAGATTAATGTTGAAAAGTGTGCCGGCTTGCTGAAAAAAGAAGACTGCTTCGCAATTTTATGTCACGCTCATCCTGACGGAGATACTTTGGGAAGCGGTTATGCACTTCTTCGTGCTCTTCAAAAATTGGGCAAAAAGGCAAAACTTATTTGTGACGATCCAATTCCGACAAAATATGAATATCTTTATAACGGTATAGAAATTCAGGAGTTTGACGAGAAGTATATTATTGCCGTTGATGTTGCAACGGAAAATCTTCTCGGAGGACTTCAGGCTTCTTATGCGGGAAAAATCGATATGTGCATCGACCATCACGGCACAAACACCGATTACGCAAAGTATTTGTTACTTAATGCGGATGCGGCGGCAAACTGTGAAATTATACTTAAAGTTATAAAGGCACTCGGCGTTGAAATCGATAAAAAGATGGCAGACTGCCTTTATACCGGCATCACAACGGATACGGGTTGCTTTAAGTATTCGTCGGCAACATCAAATACATACCGTTCTGCCGCCGAGCTTATTGACCTTGGTGCGGAAAACGGTTACATCAACCGTCTTATGTTTGAAACAAAAACAAAGAAATTTGCCGCACTTGAGCGTCTTGCTATTGAGGGAATGCAGTTTTTCCTTGATGAAAGAGTTTGCATAATCACCGTAACAAACGAGATGTACAAAAAAACAGGAACAACGGAACTTGACACAGAGCCGTTGCCACCGCTCACACGCCAAATCGAGGGTGTTGAAATCGGTCTTACCATTCGTGAAAAGGCTGACGGCACTTGCAAATGTTCAATCAGAACATATGAGAGCGTGAATGCGGCAGAGCTTGCTTCGGCATTCGGCGGCGGAGGTCATAAGCAGGCGGCGGCTTGCAGATTTGACTGCGATGTAAAAACCGCTACAAAAAGACTTGTTGAAAAATCAAAGGAATTATTGCACATATGACGGGAATAATTTGTGTAAACAAGGAAAAGGACATAACATCGTTTGGAGTTGTTGCCAAACTTCGCGGTATAACGGGCGAGAAAAAAGCGGGTCATACGGGCACGCTTGACCCTATGGCAACAGGCGTTTTGCCCGTGATGTTCGGCGGAGCAACAAGATTTTTGAATTTCTTGCCGGACAGTGACAAGGGCTACCGTGCAACATTTATGCTTGGAGTAACAACAGACACTTTGGATATAACAGGCAATGTGGTTTCTAAAAATGAGGTTAAAGCAACGGTTGACGATGTTAAAAAAGCAATGAGCTGTTTTGTGGGCGTTATTGACCAAATTCCGCCTATGTACAGTGCAAAAAGCGTTGACGGCGTTCGTCTTTACGACCTTGCAAGAGAGGGCAAAACCGTTGAGCGTGAAGCGTGCAAAGTTGAAATCAAAAGCCTTGATTTGGTGTCGTTTGATGATGAAAAACACATTTATCAAATTGATGTTCTTTGCACCAAGGGCACATATATCCGCTCGCTTATTGACGATATAGGCACAAAACTCGGTTGCGGTGCCGTTATGACAGACCTTGTTCGCACAAAGGCAATGGGCTTTGATTTGGAAAATTGCGTAACCTTGGCACAGCTTCAGGAGCGTAAAGACAGTCAAAAAGGTTTTGATGATGTTCTTATCAATGTTGAAAAAATGTTTGATTGCTATAAAAAGGTGAGGGTGTCTCCTGCACAATCAACAAGGTTTTTCAACGGTGGTGCACTTGATGTCAATCGAGTTCAAAAAAATATCGAACCCGATGAAATATGTGCGGTTTACAGCGATAAAAACGAATTTTTAGGATTGGGACAAAGACAGGGAGAGGAACTCAAAGTTCTTCGTATTTTGTCCGTTAGAGAATGATGAATATAAATAATAACGAAAAGCAGAGGATTGCGGTTGCACTCGGCGATTTTGACGGTATGCACCGTGCACATCAAACGGTTACCACCGGTGCCGAAAGGGTTATAATTTTTTGTGTAAACAACAAATTTTCGCTGCTTCAAAAAAGTATTTTTGAAAAGCGTTATCCCAACGCCGTTTTTGAGTCGTTTGACGATATAAAAAATCTGAGCGGTGAAGAGTTTATAGATGATGTTCTTATAAACAGGTTCCACGCAGGAATTGTGTTGTGCGGATTTAATTTTAAATTCGGCAAAAACGCCTCGTGGAACGCTATGGATATGAGAAAATATCTTGAAGAAAAAGATGTTTGGGTTCGTATTTTGGAACACCTTGATTATAAGGATTTGCCTATCAGTTCAACACGAATCAGAGAATGTGTGAAAAACGGCGAGATTAAAGACGCAAACGAAATGCTCGGCTATAATTTTACATTTGAAAACGAGGTCATCGGCGGTGACCGAAGAGGCAGAACAATCGGGTTTCCGACAATTAATCAGCATCTGCCCGACGGACTTGTCGTGCCTAAGTACGGCGTGTACGAAAGTCGGACTTTTGTTGACGGCACGGAGTATAAGTCTTTTACAAATATCGGTATTCGCCCTACATGGAGGGTTGATAAACCGCTTTGCGAAACGCATATTTTTGATTTCAGCGGCGACCTTTACAGAAAAACCGTAAGGGTGGAACTTATTGATTATAAACGAGAGGAAAAAATCTTCAAAAGTGTTGAAGAACTCAAAAAACAACTTGACTATGACAAAAGCAGTATTATTTGATTTTGACGAAACCTTGCAGGACAGGACAAAGGCTTTTGAAAAATATGCTTATGCTTTTCTTGACGAATATTTGCCCGATTTGTCGGCAGAGGAAAGGGAAAAGCGTAAAAGAGATATGGAGAATACCGGCAACGGCGGTTATGTAAACCGTGTTGAGTGGTGCACCGAACTTGTTAAAATGTGGGGTTGGGATAACGCACCCGACCCGGCTATTCTTGCAAATCATTATGATGTCAATTTCGGCGACTATAATGTTATATTTGAAAATTCCGTTCCGCTTTTAAAGGAACTTCGTGCAAAGGGCTACCTTACAGGAGTTATTACAAACGGGCCGTCAATTCTTCAAAACCACAAGATGGATATGAGCGGACTTCGACCGCTGTGCGATATTGTTGTTGTAAGCGGTGATGAAGGCGTGCATAAGCCTGACCCTCAACTTTTCAGACTTACGGCAGAACGCTTGGGCGTTAAACCGAGCGAATGTGTTTATGTCGGCGACCATCCGATAAATGATATTGAGGGTGCACTTTCAGCCGGTATGAAAGCGATAAGAATGAATTACGGCTGGTTCGAAAATCAGAATTTGCGACCGGATGTTCCGGTTATTACCGACATTATAGATGTTTTAAAATATATATAAAACCTATTAAGGCTCCCCTTGTTTGTAATCAAGGGGAGCTGTCGCATTTTATGTGCGACTGAGGGGATAAAAGAAATATGCAGCATAGTGCTTGAGCTTTTCCGTGATTTTAGACATTGTAAAAAATAAATAAACTGTTACCGTGTAACAGTCAATTAATAATATTTTCACAGTAGATTTATAATTTGTTCTTTGCTAATTTGCATTTTGCCTGTATTATGTAGTCAAAGGTTAAAACAAAGCATTTAATCGATAATTAAATTACAGAAAGGAAATCAAAAATGTTAGATTACATTTCAGGACAAAGAGGAACAGGAAAAACAAGAATATTGACCGAAACAGCAATTTATACTGCTCATCAAAGCAAAGGTGATGTTGTATTTATCGAATACGGCAACAAGGTTTCAAAAGCTCTTCCTTTTTCGGTAAGACACATTGATTTGCAACAATACGAATTGAATTCGGATTTGCAACTTTGCGGATTTTTTGCCGGAATTTGTGCAGGAAATTATGATTTGACAGATATTTTCTTTGATGTAACAAATTGCAAGGATTTTTGCAAAAATTCAAACATCGATGACCTTATTGATATTTTAAAGAAACTTTCAAACAGCACCGGAGTGGATATTCATCTTGCATTAAGTGATGAATTCAGCGAAGAAATATCATATATCGATGTTGCATAAACAGCTTTTTCTTCTTTTTTCTCCATATAAAAAGAACCGTCTCGCTAAAACAGCGGGGCGGTTCTTTGCATAGTGTCGAATAATAAACTGTGCTATTCAAGTATGCTCATAGCATACGCATTTTCAATCGTTGTGCCGAATATGATGTTGTCAATGCCCTGTGCCGTTTCGTAGTCGGCACTCATTTTGTGAGTTACAAAGTGATATGGAACTTTGAGCGACTCCGCAAATGCCTTTGCACTGTCGGGCACGGTTGCCGAATGGTACATTTCAATCAGCACTTCATCAACATTTTCAAAACTGTAAGCGTTGAAATTCATAGATACATAAGGCTTTATTATCAGCACATTTTTGCTGCCGACTGTTTTCTTGCCGGTCGGCTCGGGTGCGTGCGTAATCACCCTGAATGTGTCGTTAATGTCGGCACTTGTAATGCAGTTTGCACGCATAATTCCGTTGTATGAAACATAAACTCCGTTTTTGCCGCTCAACAGATGAGTGACGGCGGCGTCAAAATTAGCCTTTGCATTGCTCAACGGATTTTCAATCGGCTTGTCGGAAGCAACGAGGATTATATTTCTGTTCCAAAACGCATTCGCAATTATCGATGAAGTGAAAGCAAGCGTGTCGCTTCCGTGGAGGATTATAACTCCGCTGTATTGTGAAAAATCAACTCCGTCAATGTAGTCAATCAGCTTTTGCCACAACTCTTTTGTTATGTTTTCGCTGAACACTTTAAACGGTGAAACACCTTCGAATAACACATTTTTGTGCTGCGTAACGCTCAGGATTTTCAGACAGTTTTCGTCGAGAGAAATGCTGTTTTTCTCAACACTGCCGATGGTTCCGCCTAAGCCGATTACAAGAATTTTATTCATAAATCTCGCCTTGCTTGAATTTAATGTTAAGCTCTGTGCCGTCCTTGCGTTTGATACCCTTTGCGTAGCCAGACCATTCTTTTGGAATCGCACCTCTTGAGAGCATTTCGGCAATACCTGCCGCAACGCCGAAGTTGCCGTCAATTTGGAACGGCGGATGAGCGTCAAACATATTAGGATAACTGCCGCCGCCCGGGCGTTTAATGCCTCTTGGGTTGATAGGACGGAGCTGGTTTTTGATGAGCTTCAATGCGTTTTCGCCCTCGTCAAGTCTTGCCCATAGGCAAACTTTCCATCCGAGTGCCCAACCCGTACCGTCAAATCCACGCTTCAAAAGTGATTTTTTTGCCGCTTCTCGAATTGTTTCCGACTGTTCAACGGCAGACGGATATACGCAGTAAAGATGGCTTACATGGCGGTGAGTAACCTCCGTTTCCTCGTATTCCTTTGCCCATTCGTTAATTCTGCCGTCCGAGCCGATTGGAATGTCCGGAATTTCGGGTACTTCAAATCCGAATTCCTTGCAGTTTTGGAAAAACTCCTGAAGAATACCGATGTCCATCGTCGGCATATAAGTTAAACAGCCACGCTGACCGTTGTCAATAAATGTATTTTCGGGAGAACTTGACGGACAGGTAACCAAATTGCCCTCGTATTCAAAAAGATAGTCTTTGTAGAAATTAAGCACTTTTTCAAAATACGGTTTCATTTCGTCAAATAAAAGCTCATCCTTTGTATAGCGATAGTGCTCAAAAACTTCGTTGAGCATCCACGGGAGCGAACTTTGCCAATAAGCATAACTTTCGGCGTCCGTCTTGCCGATAGGGTCGCCGGCAGGGTAGCTTGCACCCCAAATGTCCGTGTTGTGGTGAGCAACCGAACCGCCGCAGTTATAATAGTCTTTTGCAGTCACCTCGCCGTTTATGCACATTTTTTTGACTTGTTCAAAGAACGGGTCGAAACATTCGGAAAGATTGCAGATATCTGTACACCAATAATTCATTTCGGTGTTGATGTTCGTCGTGTAACTTGATGACCACGGAGCACGAATGTGAGGGTTGAATATGCCTTGAAGCGTCATAGCCTGCGTGCCCGGGCGTGAACAGCAAATGGTTAAATATCTGCCGTATTGGAAAAGAAGTGCAATAAGATTGTTGTCATCCGCACCTTTTTTAAACTGTTTTAATCTCTTGTTCGTAGGAACATCTGCACGCTCACTTCCGAAGTCAACATCAACTCTGTTAAACAGTGCCGAAAAATCGTCTGTATGCTCACGCAAAAGTTCACTGTACGGTCTGATGTTTACAAAGTGCTCCTTTGCCTTTACAAGTGCGTCACCTGTCGGCATAGACTTGAAGTCAACAAAATTTGTTGCAAGCGACATCAATAGTGTGAATTCCTTTTGCTTGGTTATAACAATGCTGTCGTCGTCAAAAGTCGCCGTTCCGAGAACTTTGACCGCACCTGCAAAACGCATTCCGCCCTCGCCGTAATCAAATACATTACCTGTGTTATAGTAAGGTGGCATACAAATTTCCGGTGCCTGTCCCTCAATAACAAGCATATCCTCGTCGGTGTAGCACTTATGATGAAGTTTGCTGAAAAGCTGAATTCGTGCACTTATCGGTTCGTTTGCTTTGATATTAACTACCAAAAGCTGTGCCGGACAACTTACGAATACCGTTTGAGTGAGTAAGTCGCTTTTCGTAACCGACAAGCCTTTTTCAAGATCAAGCGTGCGTTCGTAGCCTTTTTTTGTTGATTTGGAATATTCAATGTTCAGGTCGCCGAACGGAAGATAAGCTTCGCTCCAATGTCCGTGAAAATCTCTGTTTGCAATTTCTTTTGCCGTTTTGCGGTCACCTGACAAAATCGCTTTTCTGAGCGGTTCAAGGTACTTTCCAGCATCTTTTTTGTTCAAGTCTTTCGGATAACCCGACCAAAGACTGTCCTCATTGAGTGCAATTCGCTCTGTTTTGAGGTTGCCGAATACCATTGCACCTATTCTGCCGTTGCCGACAGGGAGAGCTTCTTCCCACGCTTTTGCCTTTTTTTTGTAAAATAAAATATTCTTCATATCTTTTACCTCTCGCTGTATTACATATATTTTATTATATATATCATTTTATTGCAAGTATTTGTTGACAATTAACCTATTTGGTGTATAATCAAATAGAAATGGCTTGAATCAAACGGAATCGGGTGAGAATCCCGAGCAACCGCCATTACCGTATTTGATGAAGATTTTGCTTTTACCATCGTTAGTGCGAGAAGGTGCAAAATCAAGCTTTGCTATATCATAAGTCGGGAGACGAGGTTCAAGTGATATTTTCGCTTTTGGGCAATGGGAAAGCAAGAAAATACAGCGTGGCATAGGTGTGCCATGCCCTTTTGCATTCTCTGTCTACACAGAGTTTTTTTATTTATAAGGAGGTAAAAATAATGAAAAAACTGTTATCTGTTTTACTGTCGGTTGTTATGATTTTCTCGGCAGTAGTTCCGTTCACTGCTCTTGCAGATACAAAAGTTACTTTAAACGATGTAGTTACCGCACAGGTTCAGGCAAAAGCCGACATGCTCGGTGCAATGAACTATCTTAAAAGCTCAACACCGCAAACAATCGCAAACTCTTACGAGGTACATAAGTTTGCACAGGCAGGAGGAGATGTGTCGGAATATCTCACGGCTCTTGAAACAAACCTCAAGACAAACAGCGGCTTGATTAAAGCAAGACAGGCAAAGGAAACCGAGGATACAGAAAATCTTGTTTATTACGCTGTTGCTATCGATGTTTTGACGATTCTCGGCAAGGATGTAACCAACTTCAACGGCTATAACATTAAGCAATCGTTTGAAAATTTTGCACAGACAACAAAAACTGTTTCAAATCCGTACTTTTACAGATGTATCGTTGAGGCTTGCAAGGCAATCGGTGACGATTCTTTGGCAAAGACTTTGATTGACCAAATGTCGGCATCTTACACAACAGGTTCAGGTTATAATTACTGGGGCTATTCTTGTGATAACACAGCTATGTACGCTTCTTCAATCGCTTCATACAAGGCTGAATATTCTGCAAACTTTAATGATGCACTCAGCGTTGTTGCAAAGTATAAAAAGGATAAGGGCTATTATTCGGACGATAAATATACAACGAGTGAAAATGCCGATTCAACAGCATATGCAATTATGACTTACTCTTTAGCAGGCAATTTTGACAAGGCTTATGAGGCTTATCAACTTCTTACAGCTAACTTTGAAAGCAAAACAAACGGCGTGTTTATGGCACCAAATTGGAGCACGGGTGTGCTTGAGGATAATACTTATGCAACAGCTGATGTTTTGAGAGCACTCCCATATTTTGACGCTCTTTGTACTCAAAAAATCAAAGATATGACAAGCTCTTCGTCATCATCAACTACCACCGAGACTACAACTCCGTCAAATAATACAACAACTCAAACTTCAACACCTGCAAAGACAAAGGTTCAAAAAATTTCAACAGGCACCAAGTCAATCACTCTTCAGTGGAAGCAGGTTAGCGGCGTAACTGCTTATCAGGTACAAATCGCAACAAACAAGAAGTTTACAAAGAACAAAAAGACCGTTAAAGTAAGCAAAAAATCAAAGAAAACAAAGATTAAAAAGCTTAAGGCTAAAAAGGTATACTATGTTCGCGTCCGTTCATATAAAAAGGTAAACGGCAAAAAGGTATACTCAAAGTGGTCAACCGTCAGAAAAGTAAAAACCAAATAATTAAATCTAATTACGGCTCCTCTTGTTCATTTACAAGTGGAGCTGTCGCATTTTATGTGCGACTGAGAAGATAAAAGGTAATATGCGGTGCGTCGAGGACGCCGCACCCTACAATGTTCGACACCGTTTTCGTAGGGAATGCCGTCCTCGGCATTCCGATAAAAAATAAATGCTCACTTTTGTGACCGAATGAATAAAATCGGTCAAAAGTGGGCATTTTTAATTGTGCATTAATGTACTTTATACAACAAAATTAAAAGTTTTGCACGATTTTGACAAAAATGTTTGCTCTCTATTGACTGAATTTGACTGAATGGGTATAATTAAGACAGAAATTAAACCCGGGTGATAAAAATGCTGACACAGGACAGACGACAAAAGATTTTGGATTTGGTGCTTCAAAACGGCTCTGCAAGTGTAACCGAGTTGAGCAAAGAGTTTGACACCTCCGAAAGTACAATCAGACGAGATTTGGTAGCACTCTCAAATTTGGGAAAGCTAAATAAGGTGCACGGCGGTGCAACGGTTTTATCTCAACAGTTTGTAAATAACGAGGATAATAACGAAGAAAAGTTTTTGAAAAACATCAACGAAAAAGCTTTGATTGCCAAGTATGCGGCAGAGCAGGTTAATGACGAAGATTTCGTTTTTTTGGACGCCGGAACAACAACTTATCTTATGATAGATTATCTTGAAAATTCCAAGGCGACTTTTGTAACAAACGGAATTTCGCACTGTAAAAAACTTGCACAAATGGGTTGTAAGGTTTTTGTTATCGGCGGCGAGGTAAAGGAAACCACCGATGCGATAATCGGACTTGTGGCGGCGACAAATTTGCAAAAATATAATTTCTCAAAGGCTTTTATCGGTACAAACGGAGTCAGCGAAAAGCAGGGCTTTACCACTCCCGATTCCGATGAAGCAATGCTTAAAGCGGTAGCGATTGAGCGAAGCTTTGTAAGCTATGTTTTGGCAGACAGTTCAAAGTTCGGCAAGGTTTCGGCAGTTACATTTGCACCGATTGACGCGTCTTGCGTTGTTTGCGACAAGTGCGACGACGAAGTAATTAAAAGTCGAACAGTAATTAAAGAGGTTGTGTGATATGGTTTATACAATTACATTAAATCCGGCACTTGATTATGTTATGAAGGTCGGTAAGCTTAGATACGATGATATAAATCGTTCAAAAAGCGAAGAGATTTATTACGGCGGCAAGGGTATCAATGTTTCGGTAATTCTTACAAGGCTTGGCATTCACAATAAGGCACTCGGTTTTGTTGCAGGTTTTACCGGCAGAAAGCTTGAACAAATGCTTGTTGACGAGGGCATTGACTGCGATTTTAACAGATTAAAAACCGGGCAGACAAGAATAAATGTAAAAATCAAAGCGGATACGGAACTTGATGTAAACGCTCAGGGACCGGACATCAGCGAGGACGAAATAAGCGAGCTTCTTGACAAACTCGACGATATGAACGAGGGCGATTTTTTGGTGCTTGCAGGTTCAATTCCAAACACATTGCCTGACGATATTTATGAAAGAATATTGGCAAAGCTTCAAAATCGAAAGGTCAATTTTGTTGTGGATGCAACGGGCGATTTACTCAAGAATGTTTTGCCTTACAAGCCGTTTTTGGTAAAGCCTAACCATCACGAACTCGGTGATTTGTTCGGAGTTGAAACAAAAACCGAGGAGGATATAGTTAAGTATGCCAAAAAGGTTCAGGAAATGGGTGCACGAAATGTACTTGTTTCAAGAGCAAAGGACGGAGCAACGCTGATTGATGAAAACGGCAATGTTACAACCTTTGGCAATGTTGACGGAGAAGTTGTTAATTCGGTAGGTTGCGGCGACAGTATGGTTGCCGGATTTGTAGCCGGATATATCAACAAAAAGGATTATGCTTACGCTCTTAAATTGGGTGCGGCGTGCGGAAATGCTACGGCTTTTTCCGAAGAGCTTGCAACGATGGACGAGATAAAGCAGGTGTTTGACATTATGTAACCAAAGCATTGGGTGCAATGCTAAAATATAATATTTTTATTGGGAGGGACAATTATGAAAATAATTGATTTGCTGAAGTCCGGTGCCATTGAACTTAATGCATCGGTCACAACAAAAAATGATGCCATAGACAAATTGGTATCGCTTCACGAGGCTGTTGGAAATTTAGCTGACAGTAAGGTGTACAAAGACGCTATCTTGCTCCGTGAAGGACAGGGAACAACTGCTATCGGCGAGGGTATTGCAGTGCCTCATGCAAAGAGCGACAGCGTTAAAACCCCGGGTTTGTCCGCAATTACGGTTAAGGGCGGCGTTGATTACGAAGCTCCGGACGGAAAACCGTCGGACATTCTCTTTATGATTGCCGCACCTATGGACGGCGATTTGCATCTCGAAATTCTTTCAAGACTTATGGTTATGCTTATGGAACCTGAGTTTTGCAATGCACTTCGCAACGCACAAACTCCTGAAGAATTTTTGCAGATAATCGACAAAAAAGAAGCAGAAAAATATCCTGAAGAACCTGTAAAGGAAGCTCCTAAAAAGGAAGGTTACAGAATCCTTGCCGTTACGGCGTGCCCAACGGGTATTGCTCACACATATATGGCGGCAGAGGCTTTGGAAAAAGCAGGCGAAAAAATGGGCTATCCTCTTAAAGCCGAAACAAACGGCTCTGGCGGAGCAAAAAATATTCTTACAAAAGCTGAAATCGCAAATTGCGACGGTATTATCGTTACCGCAGACAAGAATGTTGAAATGGCAAGATTTGACGGTAAGCCGGTTGTAAAAACATCGGTTTCAAACGGTATCAACAAGCCTGAAGAACTTATTCAAAGAATTGTTGACGGCAAGGCTCCCGTTTATCACGAAGAGGGCGGTGCTCAGGCATCGGCAGATGATGATATGGACAAGGAAAGCTTCGGTCACAAGCTTTATAAGCATCTTATGAACGGTGTATCTCATATGCTTCCGTTCGTTGTAGGCGGCGGTGTTCTTATCGCACTCGGTTTCCTTATCGATACGCTTTTGGGCAACGCAACAATGCCTGACGGCTCGGCAAACGGCTCATTCGGTTTCACAAGTTTTGCGGCTTCTGTTCCGTTTTGGATCGGTAAAGTTGCGTTCGGCTTTATGCTTCCTGTTCTCGCAGGTTATATTGCACAGTCAATCGCAGACAGACCGGGCTTGCTTCCGGGTATGCTCGGCGGTATGATTGCCGCACAGGGTTACACTTTCAACTCTATGTTTGAAAATCAAAATATGGTCGGCGATTCAACTGCCGTTTCCGGTTTCCTCGGTGCACTTTTTGCAGGTTTTGCGGCAGGTATAATTGTAAATCTTCTTAAAAAAGCATTCGCTTGGCTTCCGAAAGCTATGGACGGTATCAAGCCGGTATTCCTTTATCCGCTTTTCGGTACATTCCTTGTAGGTGCATTGATGTGCCTTATCAATCCGATTATCGGCGTTGTTAATACGGCAGTTTCAAACGGCCTTTCATCACTCGGCTCAACAAGCCAAATTCTTCTTTCAATCGTTCTTGCCGCAATGATGGCAACCGATATGGGCGGTCCTTTCAACAAGGCAGCTTATGTATTCGGTACTGCGGCTATTGCAGACGGCAACACTTGGATTATGGCGGCTGTAATGATAGGCGGTATGGTTCCTCCTATTGCAATTGCTCTTTCAACAACATTTGCAAAGAAGTACTGGACACAAGAAGAAATCAAGAGCGGTCCTGTTAACTATCTTATGGGTCTTTGCTTCATTACAGAGGGTGCAATTCCTTACGCTGCGGCTGACCCGCTCAGAGTAATTCCGTCTTGTATGATTGGTGCCGCACTTTCGGGTGCACTTACAGCGGCATTCCATGTAACTTGCCCGGCTCCTCACGGCGGTATCTTCACATTTGTAGTTTGCGACCATCCGCTTCTTTATATTGTGGCTCTTGTTGCAGGCTCGGTACTCAGTGCACTTGTTCTTACACTTCTTAAAGCTCTTAAGCATAATAAGGCAACAAAGTAAAATAACAATTAATAAAACAAATCATTCGGGAGGAAACTCTCCTCCCGAAAAATAAGAGAGGTAATTATTATGGTATCAAAAAGTTTTACAATCAAAAATAAGATGGGATTTCATATGCGTCCGGCAAATGTTTTTGTAACAGCAATGACAAAATATGCGTCCGATATTGAAATCGAGATGGCAGGCAAAAAGATTAACGGCAAAAGCATTATGAACATTATGGCTGCTTGCATTAAGTGCGGAAGTGAAATTACGGTTGAATGTTCGGGTGCAGATGAAGAAGCGGCTCTTGCAGAAGCAACACAGCTTATCGAATCCGGCTTCGGTGAAGAGTAATATTAACAATCCGATATTTGAACCGTGCAAACGGTTTATCAATTAAAAATTGTAGGGGATAGGCTTGCCTATCCCGTAACATAGTACAAGAGGGGTACAATTATGCTAAAAGGAATCGGTGCTTCCCAGGGATACGGAATAGGCAAAGCAGTTATTATTAAAGATTGCAACCTTGATTACAAGCAGGTTAAATATGCAGGTGCGGACAAAGAAAAAGAAAAGCTTCAAACGGCTATAAATTCTTTTGTTGACGAAACAAAGGAACTTGCCGAAAATTTGAAACAAAGTGCCGGCGAAAAGGAAGCGGAAATATTAGAAGGTCATTTGGTAATGCTTCAAGACCCGTTTATGCTTTCTCAAATGGAAGAAAATATCGACGGCGGTATGACAGCTGAAGCGGCTGTTGATACGGTTTGCTCAATGTTTATCGATATGTTTTCGGGTGTAGACGACGAACTTACCCGTCAGCGTGCGTCGGATATTAAAGATATCAAGGACAGTCTTCTTCGTATTTTACTCGGTGAAGAAACCGTTGATATTTCGGCGGTTGAAAAAAATTCTGTGCTTATAGCAAAAGATTTTACTCCGTCTATGACATCACAGATAAAAAAAGAAAATGTTTCTGCAATAATTACGGAAGTGGGCGGCGTAACAAGCCACAGTGCAATTCTTGCAAGAGCAATGGGTATTCCTGCCGTGTTGTCGGTTATAGGAGTTACAAACAGCGTTGAGGACGGCGAAGAACTTATTGTTGACGGATTCAAGGGTAAGGTTTTCACTTCGCCGAGTAAAGACGAACTTAAGGAATATTCCAAAAAACAGCAGGCTTATCTTAAAGAAAAAGAAAGTCTGAACGAATATTACGGCAAGCCTACAATTACAAAAAGCGGTATTACCAAAAAAGTTTACGGCAATATCGGCAAAGCGGAGGACGCTCAAAATGTTGTGCAAAACGGCGGTGAGGGCATAGGCTTGTTCCGTACGGAATTCCTGTTTATGGACAGAGAACATCAGCCTACCGAGGATGAGCAGTTTGAGGCTTATTCAACGGTTGCAAAGGCTATGGATAATAAAGAAGTTATTATCAGAACGCTTGACATCGGCGGTGACAAGGCGATAGATTATCTTTCTATCGAAAAAGAGGATAATCCGTTCTTAGGCTACCGTGCAATCAGATATTGCCTTGATAACAAAGAACTTTACAAAACACAGCTTCGTGCGATTTTGCGTGCGGCACAATTTGGCAATATCAAAATTATGCTTCCGCTTGTCACTGCTGTTGATGAGGTTAAGCAGGCAAAGGCACTTATCAAAGAATGTTGTGCCGAGCTTGACGGTGAGGGACTGCGTTATAAAGAGGTTCCTGTCGGCGTTATGATTGAAACTCCGTCTGCGGCACTTATTTCGGATTTACTTGCCAAAGAAGCGGCATTCTTTTCTATAGGAACAAATGATTTAACAGGTTACACAATGGCGGTTGACCGTGGAAACGCAAAAGTAAGCTATCTTTATGATGTTTTCCAACCGGCGGTGCTTCGTGCAATAGAAATGACAATCAAGAATGCCAAGGCGGCAGGCATTCAAGTAGGTATGTGCGGTGAAGCGGCGGCAGACGAACGCCTTATACCGAAACTTATCGAATGGGGACTTGACGAATTCAGCGTAACTCCGTCGTCAATTCTTCAAACCCGCAAAACTATTTGCAATAACGATTAATTAAAAAGCAACGGTTCAATATAACAAAGCCGTTGCTTTTTGCTTGACAATAATATTTTTTATATATAAAATAGTATTATTAATAATTTGGGAAGGTTACTTTGTTATGAGTGAATTTAAAGTTATAGAAATCAAAAGGTCGGTTTTTGATAATAACGACAAAGAGGCGGATAAAGTTCGCGAACAGCTTAAAAAGGACAGAACCTTTTTGCTCAATCTTATGTCTTCACCCGGTTCGGGAAAAACAACAACCCTCAAGGCTACAATTAAAGCGTTGAAAGACGAATACAAAATGGGCGTTATGGAGGCGGATATTGATTCCGATGTTGATGCAAAGGCTATTGAAGAAGCGGGTGCAAAGTCAATTCAGCTCCATACAGGCGGAATGTGCCACCTTGACGCCGGTATGACAAAGCAGGGACTTGACAGTTTTGATGCAAGCAAGTTTGAATTTGTTGTGCTTGAAAATGTCGGCAATCTTGTTTGTCCGGCTGAATTTGATACCGGTGCAAGCAAGAATGCAATGATTTTATCTGTTCCGGAAGGCGACGACAAGCCGCTTAAATATCCGCTTATGTTCTCAATTTGTGATTGCGTTCTTATTAATAAAATCGATACGAAAAGTGTGTTCGATTTTGATGACGACGCAGTTGTTGAGCGTATTAAAAAGCTTAATCCTAATGCTGAAATATTCTTTGTAAGTGCCAAAACGGGCGAGGGTATGGATAAGTGGTTTGATTGGCTTAGAACGCAAATCAACGCTTGGAACAATGACTGATGCACGAGCTTGGACTTATTTATCAGGTGGTCAAAACCGTTGACGGGGTTGTAAAGGAAAACAATCTTGTTGAGGTTGACAAAATCATTTTGCAGGTCGGCGAAATGAGCGATGTTGTGCCAAAGTTTCTTGAAGAAGCGTGGCAGGCGGCGGCACCGACAACCGATTATCCGTCGGCAGAATTGATTGTCGAGGTTGTGCCGGCAACGGCAAAATGCCTTGATTGCGGATATGAGGGACATGTCAAAACATTTGCCCCCGATTGCCCGCACTGCTCATCGTCTAATCTCAAAATAATCTCCGGCCGCCGGTTTGATATTAAAGAAATAGTCGCAAAATAAAAACTCCTATGACAGTTTTGTTGCTGTTGTAGGAGTTTTCTATTTTATGTTGGTTCTGCCAATTAGATAGTCGATACTTGTTTTGTAATAATCAGCTAATTTCCATAACAAATCAATTGGAATTTCTCTTTTGCCGGTTTCATATTGTGAATAAGTATTTTGTTTAATGTTTAGAAGTCTTGCAATTTCAATTTGCGTTAAATCATTGTCCTCTCTTAAATCTTTTAGCCGCAAATAATCACTCCGTTTAATGCCTTATTACATAAATAATACAATATCTCGCATTGAGATGTTGACAAATATCACAAAATGAGATATAATTTGATATATTAACAGAAAGTAAATGTTTTGTTTAAATGTCAAGAAGGAGAACAATATGGCAACTTATACCAAAGATGAAATAAAGGAACTTTTTTATGATGACAAATTTAAAACAGCTTATAATGCTTCTGTTGAATTAATCAATGAAATTCTTTCGAAAGGTGGCATTGTAGATAGTGATTTATGGCGTTTTACAGCGGAGTTATATTTGTTTGCGTGTATAAATCCACTTTCAGATTCTGTTGATGATATTTTGAATTGTCAATATTATACTTTTATTAGACAAACAGTTAAATATTCAGAGTCAACTAAAAGATATTATGAAAATTGTGAAGATATGATTTTAAATTTTCATTATTGGGCTCAACGGAATTTTGTTCATATGATTGGAAATTTAAAGATAGATTTTTTTCAAGGTGACATGGGGATTCTTGACACAATGACAGAGATGTTATTAAAACTATATTCACAATATTATGTAATGGAGGATAACATCGCATTTTTATGTCGTAATCCAATAACTTCAGAAGATGCGAAACCTGTAGTTCTATCTGATAGGTTTGATTTGAATGATGAACTTGACAGTGAATATATTGATAAAAAGCTACATACTATACAAGAATATATATATAAAACATACTCTTTAACAGTTATTAAAGCTCACTTACTCAATGGTATTAAACTTTTTGAACAAGAAGCAGATGAAGCAACAAATATCGAGGAGTTGTTTCGCCCCAAGAGCGGAATAATTTTTGTTGAGCGTCTCGCAGAAAGCTTAGATCGT